>JAIRUC010000257.1 GCA_031254615.1 Treponema sp.
ATATTCAGCGTGCTAGACTCGCCGCCGCGGATAATTTCAAACTTTACGGTGTCGCCCGGCTTGCAGGCTTCAAGTGACGCGTAAAGGTCTGCAAGGGTGTTGGTCTTTACTCCGTTTACGGCGGTGATAATGTCTCCGCCAAGATAAATTACACTGCGTCCGTACTGCACGGGATCGGTGCCCTGCTTAAGGCCGGCTTTTTCACAAAGACCGCCGCGAATGGTACGCGAAACAAGCAAGCCCGAATCGACAGGCAGTTTCGCGTAACGGACAAGACTTGGAAAAAGCTGTACAACGGTGGCGTCTATCCAGCCGCGGCGGACTTTTCCGTATTGCATAATTTCGTTAATAACGCGCTTGGCCGTATTTACAGGAACGGCAAAACCAATGCCGACAGAACCGCCGGAAGGGGAATAGATCATCGTGTTAATGCCTATCATCCTGCCCTGAGTGTCCAAAAGCGGGCCGCCGGAATTGCCGGGGTTTATCGAAGCGTCGGTCTGGATCATGTCGCGGATAATGCGGTTTTTGGATATTTGAATTGGCCTGCCAAGACCGGAAACAATCCCTACCGTTAATGTACGCTCAAGCGCGAACGGATTGCCAATCGCCAAAACTTTTTGTCCGACTTTTAGAATTGAAGAATCCCCGTAAAGTATCGTCTGCAACTCCATTCCTTTTGGAGGATCGAATTTCAACACAGCAAGATCATTTTCCGGGTCTACGCCAACCACAGTGCCCTCAAACTGGCTGCCGTCGGCAAGGTTAATAAAAACCTTGGTCGCTCTTTCAATTACATGGTTATTGGTAATAACATAGCCCCTTGTATCAAAAATCGTTCCGGAACCGGAGCCGCCTTCCTGCGGAACAGGCTCAAGAAACCAGTTGATGGCCATTGTCTCTGTAGTGATGTTGACAACCGCCGAATTGAGGTTCTCGTATATCGAAATATTTTCCCGTTCGCTTTCTGAATACGGGACTAAATCCGCCATTGGAAGCGCTTTATATTCGGTCTGCAGGAGTTTAAACTCATTTTCCTGCTTTTCCGCCGTTTGCAGGGCTGCGGTTTCCAAAGATGTTTTTTGCTTTACCGGTTTTAAAACCACAAACCCAACAGCAAGAAGAAGGACAACAAGCCCCGATAAAACCGAAAAAAACCAAACCTGCCCGCGGCTATATAACTTCATTTATATCCTCCGTATTTGTATCATTTATATCAACATTCAATATAGTAAATATAGCAAAAAAATGCCGATAATAGAAGATATATGTCTAGGTTTTTAGTCGTTCTTCTCATATTTTTCAATGTTTTCCCTATTTTCGGCCTTGATCTGCCAGTGTCCAAAATACCCGATGATTCGCTTTTAAGAATCAAATTAAAAGATTCATGGCTGACGGAAACTCCTGCCAGAGCGCTTGCCAAACAGCCGGTAATTGAATACCTGCCAAGCGGCGAGCGGGTTCAGATCCGCACTGTAGAAAGCAGGGAAGAATTTATGGTCCTTTTTTCGCGCGAACTTATGAGGGGGCGCATAGCGGTCGACGACAACCCGGAAATTCCACGCAGGGCCACAGGGCAATTTCCCGGCTGGGCGCAGGGGTCATGGATGATCACGCGCAAAAAGAGTACCGGAGAGGGCACATTAATCAGAATATTTTTAAGAAGCGACCAGTACACCTATATTCAATTTCGTCCTTTTAACAGCGAAAAATGCCAGATGGACGCAGTGGTCTATGGCGGCTATATCGTAAATTCCATGCCGATAGCGGTTCCCTTTGAACGTCTTTATTCTATGCAGCTAAACGACATTTTAAAATTGACAGGGAATAAATTTCCCGTTAAGTATTTTGAGCCTGAGCCTGTTTATTACAGAGACAGCCGCAAACTTGTCGCAAATGTCCGAGGGTCTCTCAAGGGGCTGCGCTTTGCGGACGACGGCGCTATTGATGAAAACGGAAATTATGTTTTTATTGATAATTTACAACGGCAAACTTCCGTTTCCGCAGGGCTTAACTGTTCCGGTTTTACAAAATGGCTGATAGACGGAATACTCCGTCCTGTTACAGGCACAAGGCTTTCCATAACACCGCTTAAAGCGCCGTTTGGTGAACGCGGTTCTTCCTTTACCGAAAGATGGGAACAAAGCCGCGATCCGTACTTCGGCCTCGACTGGATCAGAAACCTCGCTTCCGAAGCAAACGGAATTTTGCGATCAAACTCATACCGCAAACTTGATGAATTTGAAGTGCGAAGCGATAATTTTTCGCTGGTTATGGTAAACGAAAACAGAACCTTCGTTACTCTTTCATATCCGGGCTTTTTAAGAGAAGCAGGCTACGGCATTGAGGGACTCTATCCTCTGCTCTACACTCTCGCTATTGACGACCCGTTCAAATTTTATCTGGCTGCGGTTAATACGGAAATCGGCGCTCCGGTAACGCAGACTAATCTTAGAGGTGCCCCGCGCCTTCGTCAATATTTTCATGTAGCCGCCCTTGTCCCGTACTTTGACGAATACGGCGTTTTCAGAATCGTAGTTTTTGAAAGTGCCGCAGAAACCTCATTTAACGGCTTCAGAGGCCGCTACCCAGGTCATTATATAAATCTTGTTCAAATTCCTACTGTAAGCACTTTCGATCCGTGAAATAAAATGCTACAATATTTTTATGCGAAACAGCATTGAAGGCGTAGCATTTGATCTGGACGGAACTTTGTATCCTAATTACCGTCTGCATCTCAAAATTATTCCCGCTATAATGAAGGAATTGCGTCTTTCAATAGCATTCGGCAGGGCAAGAAGCATTATCCGCAGAGAGCAGGAAGAAACTGCTGCTGTACAAAGCGACTTTTATCAGTATCAGGCAGGCATTGTCTCAAAAATCATGTCTGTCCCGGCAGATTCGCTTAAAGAAAAAATAAACCGTTTTATTTACAAAGCATGGGAGTCCCCTTTTAAGACGATTAAATTATTTAAAGGGGTAGTTGAAACTATCACCGCCCTGCGGAAAGCAGGCTTAAAGCTGGGTCTTTTGTCAGATTTCCCTCCCGAAACAAAACTGGAATATCTGGGGCTGGCAGGCGTTTGGGACGCCGTTCTTTGTTCGGAGTCCTTTGGCGCGATTAAACCGCACCCTTTGTCATTCAAAAAACTTGCCGCCGCCTTGTCCCTGCCGCCGGAAAAGATACTTTATGTCGGGAACAGCCGCTCTTATGACGTAGCCGGAGCTGCCCGTGCGGGAATGAAAACAGCATGGATAAAAAGCCCGCTTTTTCCGGGAAGCGGCCTTAAAAAACCTTTACCGGATTTCTCCTTTAATAACTATCGCCAATTGTCCGATTTTGTGCTAGATTAATAATAATGATTTTTACCGCCGGAAATATAATAACACTTTGTATAGTTGTGTTTGCCCTGATACTTTACAGGCTGACTGACAGAAACTACCGCTCGTTTGACAAGATAAAAAAGTTCGCCGAAAAATGCAAAGAAGAGATTGCCGCATATGCCGAAGAAAGAGGCAAGGCCGTAAAGAATTTCGGCATTAATCTGGATGTGGAAACAAAAGCCGCCATGCAGCTAATGAAGAATATCCAGCAGGTTACCGATGAAGAGCTTGGGAAAAAAGCCGAAGCGATTTCACGGATAGATGAACAATTACACAACTTTGAAGCCTCTCTTGACGAACTTTCCGGAATGACGAACAGAGTGCAGGAAAACATGAATCGTATCAGGGACGAATCCGTCTTTGTTGAAAATACCGGCAAGCGCGTAAGTGAAGCAAAGGAAAAGCTCGATCTGTTCCAAAAAACTCTGGAAAGAGCGGAGAAAAATCTGGAAGAGACCGAAGAGCGCATGGAAAAGCAAAATGCCGAAATTCTGGAACAGGCCGCGAACGGTGTTATTTCTTCGGCTAGGATAATGGTTTCCGGCTTTGAAAATACAGCGCATAACGTTGAACGTAAAGTCGAAACCCACCGTGAAGTGATACAAAAATTTGAACGTGAACGTGACGCGCATATCACGCGGGAAATGGAAAATATAAAGAAAACGCTCAAGGATATAATCGAAAACGCCGCAAAGCGCGCAGACAAACTGGAAGACACCGCGCTTATAAAATTGCGGGAACAGGCGCAGGAGAGAGTTAATCAGGTTAAGGTTTTCTTTGACGAAAAAATAAAGACCGCGCAGGAAACTCTTAAAAATGAGCAGATAACAATTCAGGACAAGTTAAAAATTATTCATGAAAAATACAATGCGGAAATAAACGATCTAAGTACAAAGCAAAAAAGTTATCATCTTGAATGGACAAAAAACGCGGGCGAACTTGACGCTTTGGCAAAAAAACAAAAAGAGGAAATTAACGCCGTTCTTGCAAAACAGCAGGAAGAGGTGACCGCCGCGCTTACAAAGGAGCGGGAAACAATTAATAATTCGCTTGTACAGCATCAAAATGACTGGAAAAATAATTTTTCCGAGTTCAGGAAAATGGCGGAAAAACAGCACAAAGAGCTGGACACATCCATAAATACTTCCAAAAACGAGGTTGCTCAGTCTCTTGCCGAATTAAAGATGAAATCGGCAGCTTCTATAAATCAACAGCACGAAGAACTCTCTTCCGCCATAGGCGACATTAAGCAAAAAACAGATACAGCGGTTAAACAGCAGCATAATGATCTTTCATTTGTGTTAAGCGATATCAAACAAAAATCCGATACGGCAATTAAGCAGCAGCACGAAGAACTTTCCTCCGCTTTAAATGACATCAGGCAAAAATCAGATACTGGGATTAAAGAGCATCATGAAGAACTTTCTTTCGCGTTAAGCGATATCAAACAAGAATCAGATACTGCAATTAAACAGCAGTATAAAAATATTTCTTCCGCTATAAGCGATATTAAGCAAGAATCAGATACTGCGATTAAAGAGCAGCATGAAGAACTTTCTTCTGCTTTAAGCGATATTAAACAAAAATCAGACGCCGCTGTTAAACAACAGCATGAGGAACTTTCTTCCGCTTTAAACAACATCAAGCAAAAAACAGATACTGCAATTAAAGAGCAGGATGAAGAACTTTCTTCTGCTTTAAGCGATATTAAACAAAAGTCGGACGCCGCTGTTAAACAACAGCAGGATGAATTGTCATCCACTCTTAAAGAACTTAAAGAAAAAGCAAATGCCGCCGTTTCCGCTCAATACAATGACATAAACTCGACAATAGAAAATCAACTGGAAACATGGAAATCGCTTTGCAAAGATACCGAACAAAATATTATTACGGCAACGGAAAAACGTCTGGAAGAATACAGAGGAATTCATACCGAATCAATCAGCCAGCTTAACAATCTTGCAGACGACGCCGCAAAACTGGAGAACGAATTACGCAAAGCAATGCAGGATGCTGTAAACAGAGTCAATAACGATCTTTCCGACTTTAAAAAAGAAACCGGCTCCGCAATGGAATCGTCAAATGCAGAAATCAGCGCTCTGGCAAAAGCCCTGCGAAAAGAAATTGAAGACATGAACAACGAACTTAACGGTATCAGACAGCAGGCCTTTAACAATGTGTCCGAAAAACTCAGCTCCTTTGAAAATGAATTCGCCGTTGAAATCGGAAAACGCACCGGCGAAATTACAAGGCAAATCAAAGACTGGCAGGACAATCTGGAAGACCGGATCGAAAAAAGCGAAGAAAAACTCGCGCAGGAATGGCAGAAGACGCAGGAAGACGCCGTTACCGTTCAGCGCAAAGACATTGCCGCTGTCAGCGAAAAACTTTCCGCCGATATGCAAAAGCTGAAAGACGATGCCTCCGTATTTGAAGAGAGCATCAGGCAGGAGATGAACAACGCCGATGAAGCGCGCTCATCTTTCGCCGAACAAATTGAAAAGGACCTTGCGGAAATTCGCACCGCTTCCGAAAATGAATTGAAGACTCAGGTTGGGCAGCACCAGATTTCCATGCAGGAAATACTGCGCCAGAAACAAAAGGAGTTGGACAAAGAGCTTTCGGAGCTTTCGTCCCGTTCGCTGGATGCGCAGACTGCTTTGGACGATTCACTGCTTAAGTCCAGACAAAACTTTGACGACTGGCAAAATCAGTACAACACAAGAATACGCGAAATGGACACCTATCTTGAAGAACTGCGCCGCCACAGCAGGGAAACCGCAACCGAAAACGACGAGCGCATTTCACAATTCCGCCAGAGTCTGGATGATATACGCAAAGAGCTTGGCGTTCAGAAAAAAATCTTTGACGAGACGGGCAATCTAAGAAATGAACTTGAACAGCGCATGGAAGAAATTAGCGGAGATCTTAACCGTTTGGATCAGCACAAAAACGAAATCATGCAGATGGAAAACCAGTTTACCCGCATCAAGCGGCTGGAAGATGAAGTTAACAACAAGATGACGCGCTTTATAAATGAAAAGACCCGCATAGATCAAATGAAGAGTGATTTTGACAAACTTATAAAAACTTCCCAGTCTGTAGAAGAAAGACTGACTCAGGTTACACAATCCGACGACATTCTTGAGACGGTACAGGTAAAGTTACGCAAACTGGAAGATACTATCAAGGAAGCCGAAGAAAAGTACCAGCGCATTGAACGCAAGAACGAAGTGCTTGATGAAACAAATGAAGGCATAGCGCGTAACTTCAACACCCTGCAAAAAACAGAAAACGCGATTAAAAACGCCGAAACTATTATCACAAAACTTGCAGAACAATTTGACAATATGCGCTCTTCTATCGAGGCTCTTGCCGCAGAAAACGTAAAAGCGACGGACGCGCT
>JAIRUC010000178.1 GCA_031254615.1 Treponema sp.
TGTTGTAGTGGTTTAATAATATCCGCTATAACAATAAAGATAAGCCACAAAACAATAAAAACGAGCAGGATTAATTCTGTAACCGCAATGTCATTTTTGAAGATCGACATCAGAAGGAATACTCCCGCTACAATAGCGCAAACCGACAGAACAATAATCAGTACATCGGTAAGATTGCCTGTGCCAAAAATGGTTCGAACCATTGATCCAAATTCGCCTTTCTTGTCGAATCCCAAAATCCCGTTTGCAAAGAGATAAAGGGATACCGCAATGTTCAATAGAAAATATCCAAGTTTATTCATATAAGCCTCCTGCAATTATTATACACGATATTTTGTTTTTTGTAACCTTTTTAATTGATATTGCTAAGTTATTATATGAAATTAATTCATTTTTATGTTTTATTTTACACTATTTTTCGCTCGGAAGCGATACGAATTGCGTCCGCAAGGTTTTCCGCGCCCAGTTTCATGTAAATATTATTTATTACCATTTTTACGGTATTAATTGAGAGACCCTGACTTGCCGCGATTTCCGAACGGGAAAGACCATGGGAAAGGTTTGCGAGTATTTCGTTCTCTCTTGTAGACAGGGCAATATTGGCCGGGATAAGGTTTGCCTGTTTGTATTGTGCGATAAGATGAACCTGATGTTTTGCGTAAGAAGCGGATTTTCGGTTTATATTTTCCAGCCATTTTTTTGGTATTTTGCAGCTTTGTTCTTTGAGTGCGGCCGTGGACAGAGTGCGCATATCTTTTCCAAGCTCGATAAATGGTGTCACAATTTCGTTAGGTGACGCATTTTTGTATGCTTCCTGCAGCGCGGCAAAGGCAAGTTTTTTGTCTTTCATTTTATAATGAACGCAGGCTTCTATTGCCAGCATTTCTATTCTGCCGAATAAGAATGATTCCCTTGTTTTCATTTCGTGGATATACGACAGAAGCGGGGGATAATTTCTTGTCATAAGGCAAAACCACGCTTTCATCTGGTTTCCGAAGTTTTCGATAAAAGCGGCGTGGCCGTAGGGTGAGAAATTTTCTTTAAGCCAATCGGGTATATTTTCCGGCAGGCAAAGAACGCAGTAATACCACGCGAGTGAAATATCGTAATTGGTATAACGGCTGATGTATAAATCTTCGTTCAAATAGGACTTTGTTTCCTGCAGCGCCTGTTCCGCTTTTGTGTAATTTCCCTGTGCAAAACTTATGCGCATCATATATAACAGCGCGCGGTGAATTATCTCAAATTGATTGTACTTTCGAGCCTTTTCAATGGCGCGTATTATATAAGTTTCTGCCGAGTACAGAGCGCCCTGATAAAATTTAAGTTCTCCCCGCGCCAGTTCGTCCTCGCCTGTTTTAAGGCCGTTAAAATGTTTTGCCAGAAGGGAAGCTGTATGAGAAAGCGATTCTATGTATTTTTCCGGTTCTCCTTTTTTTGCCGAGCCTACGGCGATAATCCACGGTCCCGGACAGTGGTTGTACACTTTGCTAAGATTTAGCGGCGGAGAAAAATGTTTGCAGAATTTTTCAAAGTAAAAATCAAAATCGTAACGATTATCCGTTATACACATTAATGCGCGAAGATAGCCCCAGCAGTGGTATAAGGCGCTTAACGCATTATTTTTGAAAGGGTTATTCTCCGGCAGTTTTAGAAATTTAGCTTCGTAGTGTTCGGCAAGACGAGCCGATTTCTCCCAAAGACCCTGGCACATATAAGTTGATATGTGCATTGTTGCAAGATAATTAACCGTATCAAACGCCCGTTCCGGCGCCCTGTCCATTATTATCGACGCGTAATTTGCAATATTACGCGGTATTTGCTGAGGCAGCGAAAGTAAGGCGGATACAATCGAAGCATAGTCCCCTATCTTTTCATAATATGAAAGCGCGTCAATCATGAACCCGTGTTTGCTGCACCATTCCCCGGCAATTGCGTATGTTTTATACTTTTGTTTTTTGGAAATAATCTCCTGCTTTGTAGCAAGAAATTCCAGAAACAACGGGTGAATAAGATATGCGTTAATATAATTGTCGCGTCGCACATAAGCATTTTGTCTTTCCAGTTCGGTAATTAAATCTTCGTTTTTTTCGGCTAACAGCATTATAAAATCAACGGAAAGGTGATCTATTAAAGACAGTCTCACCAAAAAATATTGCAGGTTTTCTGAAATACCTTCCCAAATTTCCCTTTCCATAAACTGAAAAATATTTATTTTCATTGCTCTTCGCACATAGCCTTTGTACCCCGGCGCTTTTTGATATGACCTCGCTATCAGGTTGATGGCAAAGACCCAGCCGCCTGTGTCATGCATAATTTCGCGCAGATGTTCCGGTTGGGGGCTGATATTCAAACTGCGGAAATATTCCGCAAGTTCATTTTCCGTAAAGCGAAGATTATTTTCGCTTATAATAAAAATTAAACCTTTAGAAGCAAGACTTATGGTTTTAATTTTCGGAATTGAACGTGAGAGCACTACTACACTGGTGCCAAGAGGCATTTTAAGAAAAAGACATTCTTCCAAAAAGCTAATTATGGATGTATTTTCCAGACAATGAAAATCATCGATGATGATAAGCCGTTGTTTCATTGCTACAAATTCCTGCAGGAATGACATATATTGATTTTTCTTTTCGCTTGTATCTGGAAAACCGAGCTTTATGATAGCATCGGCGAAAGGCGGATTAAACTGAGCAATTGTATGGGTGAAGTTTTTCCAAAAACGTGAGCTGACATTATCACGTTCGGAAAGATGTATCCAAATTGTAGTTGTCTGATATTCTTCGGTAAAATCATGGACAGCGCTGGTTTTGCCGTAACCTGCTCCCGCGCATACAACTATCAGCGGATGTTCTATGACCTCAAAGAATAATTGATTCAGCCGAGGACGTTTAAAATGGAAAGCATCGCTTGTATTTTGAAAGGACTTCTGCATAACTTCCATGTATATTACTATAATGAAAATTTTGCTTAATGCTACGTTTGTAAAAAAATTATGTTTCTAGTATAATTATTTAATTAAGAGATATGACTAATAAACGAAAAAAACTGCAAATATTAATTACGCTTCGAAAGCTGTTACAGGAATATCTCTGTTAGCATTATGGAAACATTAAAAACGATAATTTATTTTTGGATGCCTCAGCTTCTAAAAGGCGCAAGGGTTACTGTCGGCTTGACTGTTACAGCAGCAGGCGCGGGGCTTGTATTGGGTTTCTTTCTCGCGCTTGGAAAGATGTCAAAAAATATCATTCTAAAAAAAATATGCGGCGCGTATATTTTTTTCTTCCGCGGAACTCCGCTTTTAATGCAGCTCTTTTTTATCTATTATGCCCTTCCGCAAATTTTTCCGTTACTCACAATAAACAGCCGTTTTTTCGCGGCTTTTACCGCCTTTTCGCTTAATTCCGCCGCATACTGCGCGGAAATAATCAGAGCGGCAATTCAAAGCATAGACAAAGGCCAGTTTGAAGCATCCCGCGCGCTCGGACTTTCCCGCGCGCAGACCATGCGGTATGTGATAATTCCACAGTCCGTCAGGCGGCTGATTCCCCCGGTTGGGAATGAATTCATCATGATGCTGAAAGACGCTTCCCTTGTATCCATGATAGCGTTAGTTGACATTACCAGAGCCATGAGCAACATTTTTAACTCAACCGCCTCGGCCATTGTTTATATTCCCGCACTGGCTCTGTATTTGATTATAACGGCCGTTTTTACACTTATTTTCCGCAAGTTGGAAAAAAGATATTCAATATACGAATAGATAGCAGTTAATAGTTAATAGTGAATAGTTAACAGTTAACAGTGTTGTTGTTTGTTTTCTGAGCTTGTTATCAACCTGTTACGCTTACTAACTGTTGTCAACATATTGTTTGCAAACAAAAACATTGCTCATTGCTAATTGCTCATTCTTAACTGTTCACTATTCACTGTTAACTGTTAACCGCTCCCCATTGCCGTTTACGCTCATTTATACTACACTGAACAAATTATGACAAACGGCGCGGAATCTTTTAATACTCTTGGCATAGAAGCATTGTTGGCGGATAAACTGAAAGAACGCTCTATTGTAAAGCCGACCGCGGTTCAGAGCCTTGTTATTCCGCGCCTGCTTGCGGGAAAAGACACTGTTTTTCGCTCCGCGACCGGGACGGGCAAAACTTTTGCCTACCTGCTGCCGGTATTACAGCGCATAGCAGACTGCGGCGGCACTTTGTTAATTTGCGCTCCCACTTTGGAACTTTGTTCGCAGATAAAGGCGGAAGCAGACTTTTTATCACAATGCCTGACCGGTTCTAACTGGACGGCGGCGCTGCTTATCGGTTCTGTCAGGATTGAAAAACAAATTGAAAATTTAAAAAGAAGCAGACCCGTCATTGTAGTGGGAAATCCCGGCAGACTGCTTGTCCTAGCAAAAATGAAAAAGCTGAGGCTGAATAATCTGCGTTTTCTGATCCTGGACGAAGCCGACCGTCTCACAGCGCCGGAGTGCATCGAAGAAACAAAAGAGTTACTCGCCATTATCGACAGGGAAACAAAGCGCCGTGCCGAGCGCGA
>JAIRUC010000056.1 GCA_031254615.1 Treponema sp.
GAAGTAGGTCCCATGCACATGGGGACGAAAAAATTTTACAACAATCCTGACGCGGAAATTGAATGGTCGGAGGACCTTGCCAAAAAGCGGGAAGGAGTGTATGACTACAGTTCTTCCAATATCAAGCCGAATCAGGGAATCAATATTGTCGCGGGCGCGTTCGGCTGTGAGTGCAAGGTTAATGACGAGGCAGACCCCTGGGTTACCTGCATTATCCGCGAAGAAAATGTCGATGATGTTTTTAAGCTGAAAGTTCCAGACCCTGTCAACAATCCCTATTTTGAGCAGGCGTGGAAACATGTCGAAGCATTGCAGGCAAAATCAAAAATTCCGTTAAGAGTTATCAATGTTCCGTCTCCGCTTGTTACCGCCTCTCTTGTTTGGGAATACACTTCTTTTATAGAAGCCACTCTTGTCTACCCCGACGAAGTTCACGCGCTTATGGAAAAAATTACGGAAGCGACGATTGGCTACATAAAAGAGATGTTTAAGCGCATAACGAACCTTTACGGGGTAAGCCATGAATTCTGGTATGTGCCGAAAGAAATGGGTATCCGCGTAAGCGACGATACGGCGGCGCTTCTTTCACCTAACCTGTACAGGGAGTTCGGTGTTAAATACAATGCCATGATAGCCAAAGAATTCGGCGGCATTGTGGTTCATTCCTGCGGCGATGTGTCAAATGTCGCCGAAGCGATGGTGGAAATACCCGGGCTTCGCGGCCTTGACTTTACCATTCCGCAGGTGCAGAACTGGGAGAAAGTCCGTGACGCAGTGGCAGGGAAGACCGTCCTTTGCCTGCGCCATTTTTACTGGGATCACATTGACGACGGCGTAACGGATTTGGCGGAGTACTCAAAGAAGCTGATTGACTTTTTCGGGCGCAAGGGCGTTTTTATTCAGACATCAACCCCCACTCCGGAAGAGGCAGTTGTGTTAGGTGAAAACCTGCACAGGCTGTTGTCAAAGTAGGTCGGCGTTTCTGCTTATTAAAATATTAATACAAATGTACCAATGGTAATTAAAACGCCCCCGATAATTGTCTTTACGGTTATTGCTTCCTTTAATATGACAAAAGCCATTATCATCCCTATTACTAAACTAAATTTATCTATAGGTATTACTTTTGACGCTTCTCCAAGCTGTAAAGCCCTGTAATAACAAAGCCATGATAATCCAGTCGCAATTCCCGATAAAATTAAAAAGAGTAGATTTTTTTGCCCGATATTTATGACTTCATTGTGCTTTCCGGAAATAAAAACAATAAGCCAGGACATAACAAGAACAACAATGGTTCTGATTGCTGTTGCTAAATTTGAATTTATATTTTGAATGCCAATTTTAGCAAAAATTGAAGTTAATGCCGCAAAAAATGCCGATAATAATGCAAATAAAATCCACATAAAAACACTATAAATATGAAAATATAATTTGTCAATGTTTCTTTTTGCTTTAATGTTGTATAACTTGTCGGTAAAAAACCAGCCAGCCCCAAAGGAATTACGTTTGACATTTTTTCCTCGTTTTGATATTTTATTTATAAATAAATATTACAATTTTTTTTTAGAAGGAGGCCCTTATGGCACAACACCAATTTCAAACCGAGGTAAGCCGTCTTTTGCACCTTATCATCCACTCCCTTTATTCAAACAGGGAAATTTTTCTGCGGGAGCTTGTCTCTAACGCGTCCGACGCTCTGGACAAACTGAAGTACCTGACTGTGGCGGACGAAGCGTACAAATCGATCAATTTCGACCCGCGCATTGATATTTCTTTTGACAAAGACGCGAAAACCCTTACGATTTCAGATAACGGAATCGGCATGAACGAAGCGGATTTGATTGAGTCGCTTGGAACCATTGCCCGTTCCGGCACAAAAGCCTTTTTGGAAAAACTTGCCGAAGACGCAAAAAAAGATTCCAATTTGATAGGGCAGTTTGGAGTGGGATTTTATTCGGCTTTTATGGTTGCGGATAAAATCGAAGTGACAAGCCGGAAGGCGAACGAGACTGCCGCGTGGAAATGGACAAGCGACGGCAAGGAAGGCTTTGAAATCGAAAGCGCGTCGCGTGATACTCAGGGAACGACAGTCATTCTTCACCTGACAGATGAGGGAACAGAGTACGCCAACCGCTGGTCAATCGAAGACATTATCAAGCGTTACTCCAACCATGTGGCGTTCCCCATTTACCTTACCTATGATGAAAAAGAGTGGGACGATGGGAACCAAGGTTCCTCAGGAAAGGAAAAAGGCAGTGTAACCAAAACCGACAGGATAAATTCCGGCACGGCTCTGTGGCGGCGCGCGAAGACTGACCTTAAACCGGAAGATTACAATGAGTTTTACAAACAGCTAGGACACGACAGCGACGAGCCGTTACACTACATCCATACTCACGCCGAAGGTACTCTGGAATATACGACTCTGTTCTACATTCCGCAAAAAGCGCCGTTTGATATGTACAATGTGGACTACAAGCCAGGCGTTAAACTCTATGTCAAACGCGTCTTTATTACCGATGACAACAAGGAACTGATGCCGACCTACCTGCGTTTTGTGCGCGGCGTAATTGATTCGGAGGATTTGCCCCTGAATGTCAGCCGCGAGATTCTCCAGCAGAACAAAATTCTGCTCAATATAAAAAACGCTTCCGTAAAAAAACTGCTTTCCGAATTCAAGCAAATGGCAGATAACGCAGTTTCCGGCGGGGACGAAGCGAAAGAAAAGTGGGAAACATTTGTTTCCCAGTTCAACCGTCCGCTGAAGGAGGGGCTTTATCAGGATTTTGCCAACCGTGA
>JAIRUC010000080.1 GCA_031254615.1 Treponema sp.
CACGGTTTTTGGGGTCGTTTTATGAAGGCGGATACTCCTGTGCCCGAAGGTTTTATCCATTTCGATTTTGTGCCGCAAAGGGATCAAAAAGACTTCAGGGAAGGCCCGCCCTACTATTCGCAGTTTGCCTTTGCTGTTTTTTCCGGTGATAATGAGGCTATGCACAAGCGCGAAGGTTATGACAGCGACGCCATTTACGATGTTACCAGAAACATTATTCTTGGCCAGGGTGTAAACATTCCGTACCCGCATAAATACTGGACTGCGGAAGTTTTTCTTGACGGCTGTGACAAATACAGCACAGCTTATATGTTCAGCGTGGAACTTTAGGAGGAAAATATCCTTTTACATAACTTCCAAAAACGGTATGCACACAAGATGAAAAGCGTCTTTTAACACCAGCATCACGGCGCGTGACAACTCAAGTCTCGCGTCGGAAAGCGCGTTGTCGTCTGCGTTAAGGATTGGACACTCGTGATAAAAGCGGCTGAAACTTTTTGACAGCTCATAAAGATATGACGCAAGATGAGAAGGATCAAGATTAGCCGCGGCCTCGTTTACCGCATAAGGATATTCCGCAAGAATTTTTATAAGTTCCCATTCCGGATCGGAAACCAGTAATGAAAAATCGGCCTGTCCTGCTGTTTTTTCGCCTGCTTTGCGTAACATCGAAGAAATACGCGCGCCCATGTACTGTAAATACGGGCCGGTATTGCCGTTAAATGAAAGCGATTCTTTTGGGTCAAATAGCATATCTTTTGCAGGGCTTGGCTGTAAAAGGAAATAATGAAGGGCGGCAATGGCAATTTTCTCCGCCACCTGTGCGGAATCGCCTACTTCCCCTTCCCTCTCCTTCTCGCGGATTTCGGCTAACGCCATATCGCGCAGGCTGTCGATTAAATCATCGGCGTCTACGACCGTTCCTTCTCTGCTTTTCATTTTTCCTTCGGGAAGGTTTACCATGCCGTAGGAAAGGTGGTAAAGATTTTTCGCCCATGTAAAGCCTAATTTATCAAGAAGAATAAAAAGTACCTTAAAATGGTACTGCTGTTCGGAGCCGACAACATAAATCATTTTGTCAAAGGGCCAGTCCTTGTGGCGGTTTATTGCCGTCCCAAAATCCTGCGTTATGTAAATCGAAGTTCCGTCGCTTCGCAGTAAAATCTTTTTGTCCAATTTTTCTTCGCTTAAATCAACCGCGACAGCTCCGTCTTCCTGACGGAAAAATATTCCTTTTTCAAGACCTTTAAGAACTTCGTCCTTGCCGAGCATCCATGTTTCGCTCTCAAAATAATATTTGTCAAAAGAAACTCCTGTACGTTTGTATGTTTCTTTCATTCCCTCTATTGCCCATGAATTCATCTTCTTCCAAAGCTCAATCGTTTCGCTGTCGCCGGCTTCCCATTTGCGCAAAAGTTCCTGCGCCTTTTTCATCAACGGGGTCTGCGCTTCGGCATCCTCGTTTTTAACGCCGCTCTTTACAAGCTCGTCAACTTCCGCCTTCAGCGCCTTGCTGAAACAAACATACCAGTCGCCTACAAAGCGATCGCTTTTTACACCCTCGGACTGCGGAGTTTTCCCCTGCCCTTGTTCACTGTAGGCAAGCATAGACTTACAAATATGAATTCCCCTGTCGTTGATGATACAGACTTTGCGTACTTCTGCTCCGCAGGCAGCGAGAATTCGTGACACGCTTTCGCCTAACACATCGTTTCGCAGGTGTCCAAGATGCAGGGGCTTGTTGGTATTGGGGCTTGAAAACTCCACCATGATTTTTTTGCCGGCTAACGTTTGCGGTCTTCCAAAATTAAAATTGTCAGAGGCTTTTTCATCACCAAACGCCTGCGCAAGAACGGCTTTAGCCTCACAAGCGCGATCAAGACTGACATTCAAATACGGCCCCTGCGCCTGCGCTTTTGCGCCTGATTTTTCGTCAATGATGATCTTTGTCAGTTTTTCCGCTGCCATTTGCGCTATCTGAGGCGGCCCTTTCCGCAGTAATTTTGCGTAAGAAAACATAGGAAAGCCGATATCCCCCATTTCAGGATTCGGCGGATTTTCGGCAATTACCTGATCGGGATTTACAATGTCATCAATACCGGCATCTTTTAAAATTTCATTAATCGCCGATGAAACTTTTATTTTCCAGGGAAGGCTAAAGTCGTACATAGTTTTCAGAATAACAAAATAACAATTACGAGGCAACAGTGTTTTTAACTGCCAGTTTTTTCTCCAGACGTTCTTTTCTGCGCTCAAAGTCATTCTGCCAAACCTCGCCAGCATCTGTCAGTTGTAGACCCTTTTTTACATATTCCAGCGCAAGGGCGGCGTCCTTTTGTTTTCTTTCGCAGTCAATTGCCAGCGCCCTGAAAAGTGCGGCTTTTATTTTTGGCAAAGACTGAATCTTTTTTTGCGCAGTATAGCGCAAAAGTTTGTCGCTTGTTTTCTGCAAATCATCGTATTCGTGCCGCCTGCAAAAAGTGCGCCAGTAAAGGGCAAGCCTTCCGGCATCATAATCATATTTTGCGCCGAACGGATCTTCCGCTACAGACACCATTGCCGCAAGAATCGAAGCAAGTCCTGAAATATCGGACGCATTATGATCACAAATCCCTGTTAAACGATCCGTACTGCCCGTTTTTATAAACTCAAACCAGATTTCCGGAGCCAGAGCGCCGGGTATGTCGCCGCTCCGGTCAAGGCCGAGAATCCGCGTCTCAATTGACGCCTGGGAACAGTCCTGTATAACATTTTTCCAAAGCCGCCTTGCCGGATGCAGAAGATCGGCATGGAGATAAACAGGGGGGGGTATTCTGTTCATAAGACAGCGTGTTTTTAAAATTTGCGAATCAAAACATTTTCCGTTATATGTTACAATTACAGAGCCTTCTATAAATTCTTTTAATACAACGTCAAGAAAATCACATTCTCCCGGATAATCAAGAAGCAGATACTGCGTTATGCGTAATTTTTTAACTGAACCGCGTTTTACAATCCGCCCAAAAGCGGCAAGAAAAGCGATTGTTCCCGCCCCTCCGGAAAGCCCTGTGGTCTCAAGATCAAAAAAAAGAAAGCCGCTGTGTTCAGGAAGTTTTCTGCCTGCTAAATCGGAAACAATGATCGGAAGCGCGGGCGGCAAAGCGGTTTTTGATTTAAAAGGCGAATCCGTAAAAACATCCCGTTTTAATACCTGAAAACCGCAAACGATCCAGCCTTTATCTGTAAGCGTTGAATAATCTGGGGCTTGTAGCGCTTCACGATTATTTACTTCATTCTTTTTTTGTTCCTGAATTATTTTTAATCTGTCCCTCAGATTTGCCACAATAGCTTACTCAAGCGGCGGGAAATAGCCTGTGCTATCGCGTCCCGATCTTTCCATCAGTTTAACTTCGATTTCGAGCGGAAGCCACGCTCTGCCAAAATCGGTGGGAAGGCGGGAAGTAAACGAGAAGCTGTACAATCCCGAAGGCGTATCCGCAATGCTCTTTATAAGCGGACCTATTCCCTGCGGACGGTAAAGCTGCATCGCCTTTCCGCCCGTCTCTCTGCAAAGATACTCAATTGAGGCCGAAGCTTGTGCGCCGCCGATAATTACGGCGTTAAACACAATTCCGTTATTCGCAAGATAACTTGAAAGTTCAGAGAGGCTGTACTGTTCAAAAGCCAGCTCCCCTACACTACCACTGCCGATATACACAACAGAGCGCTTTGGGGCGGCGGACAGAAGGTCCGTCGCGGCAAGACGCATGCCCAGATCAAAACGCCAGCGCGGGCTGAAAGAATCATTCGCACCCCTGACTGCGTTTTCCAAAGAGGGTTCGTGCTGTTCACGGCGCGGCTGTGCACCTGCTGAAATAACGGAAACAACTTTTGAATTGCCCATTTCCTGCAAGGCGCGTCCTATGTCACGGGAAGCCGCCGTAAGTTCACCAAGCATCCCGGAAGTTAACTGCGAGCGTTCAATAAGAAGAGAAATATCCACGCCGCCGGAACGATATCCGGGAGAAAGAAAAATCTGCTCCCCCGCTTCCATGCCGCCTTCCGTAAAAATGAAGTTATTGACATCAAGACCTGTTATCTGGCGGCGAAGCCTGTCTTCCACAGTAAACCACACGGTTACAACCGGAAAATGCTGTGCATCGACATTACGTATCTGCACAAAAAATCCGGAAGCAAGATCGTCAAAACGGGTCATTACCGCAACTTCGCCGGCCTCGAATTTGGCGGCAAGTATATTGCCGTTGCTGTCCATGTTCGCGCATGTTACGCGCACTTTTTCGTTGCCCGCAAGTCCAAGCTCCCGGACGATCGCGGCTTCGGGTTCAATCAGCAAAATTCTGTTCGCGTCGGCAACAAGAAGTCTGTCGTCTGATAAAAATCTCATAGACTCAGGCGATTTTAATCCCTCTGCGGCAAGCCGTCCAAGATAACTGCCGTTAGGATCAAATATATAGATTGTCTTTCTAAGATTGTCCGCAACATAAATTTTGCCGTTACCTGCCGCAATTCCTGTCGGGGAAAGCAAGCCGGGGAAGACTGCGGTTTTTTGCGCGAACGAAAGAATAAACGCCCCGTCCGGATCAAATTTAGAAATACGCCTGTTTCCGTAATCGACAACATATAGATACCCGTCTTCATTAATTGTTAGATTCTGCGGGCCGATGAACTGGCCGTTTCCAAGACCTCTGGAACCGATATAACTCAGCCAATTCCCGTTTTTATCAAGAACACTTACCCTGCTGCCCCGGTATTCCGAGACGTAGAGCCTGCCGTCAATTCCGCGGACAATATCGTAGGGGCGGTCAAAACCGTTAAGAGGCCCGCGCTTGCGATCCCTGATGACTCCGTTTACGTCAATTTTAACGATTTCATTACTGCCGTAAGCCACTACCCAAACAGAGCCGTCGTTGTTCGGCAAGAGCGATGAGGGCTGGCGGTAAAAGACAATGTCCTCGGACTTTCCGGGATAGCGTCCTGCTTCCACATAACGCACTCCGTCGTCTGCAACGGGCAGTAAAAAGCGCCTGTTGGAAACTGTTTCGATGCGTGAAGAAAGCAGCATTCCGGCGCCGGAATTTCTGCCGTAAGAATTCAAAGCGGCGCGCCATTGCCTTAAAGCTGTTTCTTCAAAACCTGAACGGTAGTAAGCCCTGCCAAGCCAGTCAAGAATGATGGCTTCACCGGGACGGAAAGAGAGCGCCCTTTCAAAGGACAGAATCGCCTCGTTATACGCAAAACGGTTGTAAGCCTGAACGCCAAGCCTGAATTCCTCGGCGGCGCTGAGAGCGGCGGCTCCTGTTCCGCCTGTAGGACCTTGGCGGATAGGATCGTCCTGAGCGTAAAGAAAAAGAGAGGCAACAAAAAAAAGCAAGCCAAAAGATAAAGCATTTCTCATAATGGCTCTCCCGTGACAATTTTAAAATGCCTTATAATTTCTTCTTCTTTTGGAGCGATTTCAAGCGCCCGTCTCAGCCACGTGCGGGCTTCAACAACTTCGCCGCTTTTGTAATACGCCCATCCAAGCGAATCAAGGTATGCCGCGCTTTGCGGCCGTGAATCAACCGCACGCCTGCAAAGACGAAGCCCTCTCATTATATCCAGCCCCGAATCTGCAAGGATGTATCCCATGCTGTTCATTGCCGTTGCGTTATTCATATCTATTTCAAGAGTTTTTTCGTAAAAGTCAATCGCGTTTTTATTTTTTTTCTGGCACCATGAGGCATAAGCGAGAGTATTGAAAAGCAGGGGCGATTCCAATCCAATACTCTGAAGTTTTCTCAATTCAAATTCCGCCATTTTAATCCGCTTGGTAATAACATAAATATAAGCGAGCATCATACGGCACTGATAAACACGCAGAATATCAACTCCTGTAGTAACAACCTGTTCCAGATAATTAAGGGCTTCGTCATATCGTTCAAGTTTCGTGTAACACAGGCCAAGGTAATAGGTAAGTTCCATCTCCTCTTCTTCGTCAAGAACTTCCGAAGTCTTTGACAAAAAATTTTTAAGAGCCATATCCCAGTTTTTTTCGCGGTAAAGGTCTATGCCTTCCTGTAATTTTTCAAAGGAGCGAATTTCGATATTTTCACCCGGGTTTTCGGATTCATCCATACCTGCTCACACCTCCCTTGAAACCGGTTCAGACTTAACCACGCTGATCGCGGCATTGCCTTTTAACACTTCGGCCCAATCGGAACCTTCCGCGGGCGCCTTGCCAACCTTCCCCGCATGAGCAAAACAGCTCCAGCCGTCATCTGCCTTTTGCCTTTCTATACGATCATTATAATAACGTATAGATGGAAAAGTAGGAACAAGGGCGGCGGGTTTTTTTCCGTTATTTGGAAAATTTATGTTTATAAACGAACCTGAACTCCAAAAACCCATAAATTCAGTCAGATTTTCCGTGATATAAGAGATTACAGGCTCCCAATGGTATACTCCCGCGTCATTGTCAACCAGGGACAGGGCAACGGATCTAATGCCGAAAAGACTTCCCTGCCTTGCCGCTGCCGCGGTGCCGGAATAGGTAATGTCGGTCCCCAGATTCGCACCTGCGTTAATTCCCGATAAAATCAGATCCGGCGCGTTTTCTAGGTTTAACTGATTCTCCTGCGGCGTTGTTATGTTGAGTTCGGGTATTCCGCCCAAGAGGGCGAGTATCACGCAGTCAACTGGTGTTCCCGAGCATAACCATGTATCTTTTTCGATCTCTTTTAGATTGACCGGTTCGTTCAAAAAAATAATTGAATGTGAAGAACCGGAGCGGTTTTTATCAGGGGCGACTATGATTACCCTGTGCCCTGCTTCCCGAAGGGCCTTGGCAAGCAGATTTATCCCGGGTGATGAAATTCCGTCATCATTAGTTAACAGTATTCGCATAAGCCTCTCTGCGTTTGTTTAATACCCGCGCCCCGCCTGCTATTTTAACCTCGTAGATTACAGGGCGAAAACCAAAAATACGTTCGTATTCTTCAAGCCGTCTTTTGTATTCTTCAACAAGTTCCCGGCGGATAATTGTGTAAATACAGCCGCCAAACCCGTGGCCTGTCATACGCGAACCTGCCGCGCCTTCGATTTCCTGTGCCCGTTTTACAAGCCAGTCAAGTTCCGGGCAGCTAATCTCGTAAAGGTCTCTTAAACTTTCGTGTGAATGGAAAATAATTTTTGCAAGAGAAGCAATGTCGCTGCGCTGTAAAGCGTCGCGGGCATCCTGCACTCTGTGTATTTCATCTACAATGTGAATACTTCTGCGCCGGATTTGTTCCGGAAAATCACCTAACGCGTCGAGAAGGTCTTTCGGGCTGAAATCCTTAAATTTCACCCCGTCAAATTTTTGAGAAAGAAACTCAAGACCCTTTACCGTATCTGCGTTACGCAAAACAAGTTCGCTTTCCACGCCCATGCGCGGAACACGGGAATCGACAAGCAGGATATGAAACTTCGCAAGCGGGGATTTTATTTTTATTATTTCCCCGGAAGAAGTATCGATAACTAAAAATTGATCCTTGTGCGCCTGCATACAAACCTGATAATCCGCGAGCGACGCCGCGCTACCGAAAAACTTTACATGGGCTTCATGCAGCCTTTGCGCCAAATCCATATCGTTTATTTGAACGCGCAGCAAACTTCTAAGCGCCGTTGCCGCCGCCGCTTCTATTGCCGTAGAAGAAGCAAGCCCAATTTGCACAGGGATATTTCCGCAAAAAGAAAAGTTAAGACCGTACATGGGATAACCCAAATCCATAAAGAGGAAAATAGCAGCTTTAATGTAGTTTGCCCACCTGTCTTCCCGCCTGTACTTCATGTTAGCCAGAGTGCTTCGCTTTCGTTCGCCCAAATCTGCCGCAAAAAAACGAAAAGAATTGTCTTTCCGCGGGCTTACCGCAAGCTGAATAAAGCGATCTATTGCCGAAGAAAGGAAAAAACCCGACGCAGGATCGCCCTGCCCGCCCAAAAAATGAATTCTGCCGGGCGCTTCGGCGGCGACAACAGGAATTGATCGGTCTAATCTCAATTCATATTCAGTTCTATGGACTTGACCAATCTCCGGCATCTAAAAAACCTCACTTTTTTGATAAAAGACGCTTTATAAGGCGCTTTTTGTTATTTTATCAAGAAATTGGGGTAACTTCAATGGTTTTTATTTTGAAATTATGGGGGAAATAATGTATGCCTAAAAGTTTATCCCAACATGCGCACAGAGGCGGGACGCATGTTGGTACAAATCCTCAGGCATACATTTAGTAATATCTACATTTACTTCGGAAACACAATTAAAGGCCGCCTCTGCCCGGTCTGCTGATACACACTCCCCTCCGGCAAACTTAAATCCTGCCCGGAAACAGGAGAAACATCTGGTTTTTCCGGAACCATCGTCTGCAAAGGCAATTTAGCCTCAGGAACAAATTTTTTCACAGGCTTCGTCTCTTTCTTCACCTTTACAGCAGGAGTTTTAACCTTCGGCTTAGCCTTCTTAGCAACAGTCTTAGCCCCCGCTTTCACAGCCTTCTTCACAGCCGGCTTGACCGCCTTTTTAATAACAAGCTTTTTAGCCGGTTTTACCGCCGGTTTCGCGGCTTTTTTGGCTGCCGGCTTAGCTGCCTTTTTTACCGCTTTTTTCGCAGACGGCTTTTTAGCAGCCACAACAGGCTTTTTTATCGGTTTTTTTGTATTTTTTTTAGTTTTTGTACTAATCTTATTCATAATTTTTCCCCTTACAGGTTTATAGATTAATGCATATCTCATTTTATCACAAAATTAAAATTTTGGGAATTTTTTTTCTATTTTTTTTGAAAAATATTAGTAAAAAGATTAAAGTTAATTATATAACCTGCCGATAATGATTATGGCAAGTTGTATCTTTACGGAGAAACCGCGGATTTCTGGGGGATATGGCACGCTAAACGGGGGCATGGATGCTCCTGTACAAGTTCAAGGAGGATCAATATGATCATCAATCACAACCTGAGCGCAATGTTTGCGGACAGGTCCCTCAAGGTAACACAGGTTTACCTCACCAAAAACATGGAGAAACTCTCCTCGGGTCAGCGTATCAACCGCGCAGGCGATGATGCGTCAGGACTGGCTGTATCAGAAAAAATGCGCAGCCAAATTCGCGGCCTTAATCAGGCTTCTACAAATGCCCAGAATGGTATTTCATTCATTCAGACCACAGAGGGTTATCTCCAGGAATCCCAAGACATTATCCAGCGTCTTAGGGAGTTGTCGGTTCAGGCGTCAAACGGCATCTACAGCGAAGAAGACAGAACGTACATTCAGGTCGAAGTTTCGCAGCTTGTTGCCGAACTCGACCGTGTGGCAAGCCATGCCCAATTTAACGGCATGAACCTTCTTACCGGCCGTTTTGGACGCCAAATGGGCGTAAATGTAGTAACCGCTTCAATGTGGTTCCACATCGGCGCCAATATGGATCAGCGGACACAGGTTTTCATCGGCACAATGACGGCAAAAGGGCTGGGAATCCGTAACGGGGATGAATCTTTTATCACCCTGGAATCGCCGGATACAGCCAACAGGGCTATCGGTACTCTTGATGCGGCATTAAAGCTCATCAACAAACAGAGGGCCGACCTTGGCGCGTATCAGAACCGTTTGGAACACGTGGTACGCGGACTTGACGTAGGTGCGGAAAACCTGCAAGCGTCCGAGTCCAGAATCAGGGATACCAACATGGCCAACCAGATGGTTGACTATGTACGGGATCAAATCCTGAATCAGGCCGGTGTCGCTATGCTGGCACAGGCAAATCAGAGGTCAACTTCGGTATTGCAATTACTACAATAAACGTAGTAAAATATGGTGAATGGGAAGTTTCGGCCTGACCGTATGGAAAAACCGGAACTTCCCTCCTCTGAAACTTTTGAATTCGCCCTGCTCTTTAACCGGAGCCGGGCAAGTGTTCTTTGAAAAACACTCTCCATTGCCTTGTTTACTCACGGTAAACATGCGCGGGACGGCTCGAAACGATTATGCACATGACAAAGTGATGGTCGTTTCGTTCTGTAAGCGGGAATAAGAGGTGGTTGCGCGAAACCGTCTGCTGAAAACCGCTCCCGCGGAACGGCTCTGGCATGGACAGCCGGGGCAGCAAAACTATGGAGGGTAATAAATGATTATTAATCACAACATGAGCGCCATTTTTGCCGATCGTCAAATCGGCGTAACCCAGTTAGATTTGACCAAAGACATGGAGAAACTTAGCTCCGGTTTAAGGATCAATCGCGCCGGGGATGATGCTTCCGGACTTGCGGTTTCTGAAAAAATGAGAAGCCAGATCCGCGGTTTACATCAGGCCGAACGCAATATTCAGAACGGCGTATCTTTTATTCAGGCTACTGAAGGTTATCTTCAGCAGACACAGGATATACTGCATCGCCTTAGGGAATTATCGGTTCAGTCAGCTAACGGTATTTATTCAGATGAGGATCGTATGCAGATCCAAGTCGAAGTATCGCAGATGGTTGATGAAGTGAATCGTATAGCAAGTCATGCGCAATTTAACGGCATGAATATGCTTACAGGTGCTTTTGCGCAGGATTCTGCTTCCGGCAGAATTATGCAGCTTCATATCGGAGCCAACATGGATCAGAATGCAAGAATCTATGTGGGCGATATGTCAGCTACCGCGCTGGGCCTTACAACTTCGCAGGGCGATGAAGGGAAACTTTCCATTGCCGATCCTTTGGAAGCTAACATGGCAATTGGTTCTGTAGATGCGGCATTAAAAATCGTATCTAAACAGAGAGCAGACCTTGGCGCTTATCAGAACCGTTTTGAAATGGCAGCGCAGGGAGTCGCAATTGCGGCTGAAAACATGCAGGCTGCCGAATCCCGTATCAGGGATGCGAACATGGCGTCAAAGATGGTTGACTACACAAAGAATACCATCCTGACCCAGACCGGAACCGCAATGCTGGCACAGGCCAATATGCGGACACAGTCGGTTCTTCAGCTTCTTTCATAAAACAGTTAAAGAGACTTCTGGACGTCGTCTTTTTAACGCGCTCCGACCGCACTGCGGTTGGATTCGACAGTGGAGTTCGCGCCTCCACTGCCCGCCAGGCGCCTGTCTGTTTCGGCAGGCGGGCGCCTGGTAAATTTTCATTTTCTGCCATGGATTGGCGGAAATTGCAGGGTACAAAAACCCTATTACACGGAGGTATATCATGTCCGTAGCAAGTGTGGGATACGCTCCTGTCTCACCAGTGCCTCTTCCTATTGATAACAGGGGAAGGCCGGATGTGGCAGCAACTGAACCCAAAAAAGTAAAAGCTCAGATTATAAGCTCCACAGCGTCAGACCTGGAAAGGCTTGTCTTCAACAGAAAGTTGCAGTTCGTAGTGGATCACGCCTCGCACGAGGTAATCGTAAAGGTGATAGACAAAGATACCGATAAGGTGATCAAGGTACTTCCGCCCGAAGAGTTACAGCGGCTGCACAGCAATCTTAAAGAAGCCATCGGGTTTCTGTTTGACGAGCGGGTTTAGTTTTTGACTGTTCTTTTACAGTCATAGCCGGAAATTTGGGAGATCAGGTCTATGTCCGACGTTTACATACCGGGGGTAAAAAGCCGGTTTAATTCAGAGCAAGTAATTGAAGATCTGATGCGCCTTGAGCGTATCCCAAAAGAAAGAACCGAAAAAAACATTGAAAACCTGCAAACCCAAAAAGGCTACTGGCAGGAAGTCGGACGGCGGCTAAGTTCTGTGCGGGAGAGCGCCCGCTTTCTCTACTCTTTTCAAAATCCTTTTAACGACAGGCTTGCTCTTTCCGCAGATGATTCTGTAATCACCGCTTCCGCTACAAGGGAAGCCTCCGAACAGTCTTACCGTTTTACCGTTAAGCAAACAGCGCAGGCAGACCGTTTCCTGTCCTCCCCTCTTAATGAAAAAATGAAAGTCGAAGCCGGTAATTATAATTTTACCGTCGGCGATGAAAAAATATCGATAAATTTCCGCGGCGGCTCATTAAAAGATTTTGTTGATGTTATAAACCGCCGCGGCAAAGATAAAATTTCGGCAAGCCTTGTAGCAATACAGAGCGGTACAAAGTCCCTGTTAATCGAATCGAAGGTAACGGGCTCCGCCAGCAGGCTTGGCTTCCACGATGATGCCGCTAAATTTGCGCTTAACAACGGTATGATGGAACAGGGAAATGACAACCTCAACCCCATCGCCATAACCGAAAATACTGTCAGAAGCGGCGGAACACAGAGCGGAAACATAAGTATAAACGACGGCGTATTAAAAGCGGGAGTACAATCTTCCGCTTCTCTGCCGCTCGGAATCTCCGTAAGCACGGATTCCACTATCATGTTAAAATTGGAAACCTCCACCAGAGTAGAAGGCTCCGGTATTTTTGACGTTCCTCAGCCGCCGCCCGGCCCTTCCGTTCCAAAAGGTTCGGCATCCTACGGCGGCATTACAATTGACGATGAGCCGTCTGCGGCTCCCCTGCCGGAATGGAAGCCGCCCGCTGTTCCGCCGCGCCATGATGACATGGCGGTTTTAAGTCATGCTTTTTCGGACG
>JAIRUC010000113.1 GCA_031254615.1 Treponema sp.
GGATTAAACATAAACTAAAAAGCAAAGCCCTACTCCCCAGAACCTAAATTATAAGGCTCTGGGGAGCCGCTTCTCTGCCCGTTTCTATGACACTCCGGCTTTTAAAACTATATAAAAAATTAATTTCCTTTATATTTGAATAATTTAGAATACGTTTGAAAATTCACGAATACAAAAGAAAACTTTCCCCGATATTTTTTTCTAAAAATTTGATTATTTATCAAAATTTAGTTATTATATAATTGTACATTTTTGCGTTTCTTACCATAAGAAATACATTTGTTGAGCTTAATTTTTAGTCCCCACACTATAAGACTTATTTTCAGGGAGGACGTATATGAAAATAATTGTCAGGATTGTAACTTTAATATCCTTGGTATCTGTTTTCCTTTTTACAACTTGCGATAATCCAATGGGTATGGGAAAACCTATAGACCTTGAACCGCCGTCTATTATAATTACCGGCATTATTCTTCCCGACGGATCAGAAATGACCTTGCAGGAAGAGGATAATAAACTGTTTATTGGCCCCGTAATACTTGAAGGTCCGGGGTTTTTTCTTAAAGGGACAGCCTATGACAATGAACTGGTTACAGAAATAATAGTTGAAGAAACAGGCACTAATGCTGAAATTGTAGACGGCAAGCCCAGAAGATGGACTAACGCGGTTATTGGCGCAAGAAAATCAGCCGCAGGGGGGGGGGGGGGGGAACAAGATTGGCGTATCAGTCTTGACGGAATAAGCAATGGAGAGCGGAATATTCGTGTAACGGTTTATGATTTTCCGCGCAATACAGGGCCTGACAGTGTAAAACAGCTAACATTACTGATTGATACCGAGCCTCCTTTTGTTGAAAAAGTCTATATTGAACGGCAGCCGGGTATTACCGCCCAGTTGATGTCCCTGGCATTACTGGAGGGAATGGATCCGACCCAATTTCAGCATATTGATTATTTCCAAAATGAAAAATTTACCATACGCGCTTCAATTGAACATGATTTCAGCCTTTCGGGAGTAACGCTTAATCTTCTTGATTCAGACGGAAATGAACTGTTTACACCGGGGCTTGAGCGGACAAGCGGTACTACGGAGTACGCGCCGTCATGGCTCATTACGGCGGATCAGCTTATAGCCGCCAATCCTGTATATGCAGGCGGCGGCCCTCATTATCTGAAAGTTTCCATAACCGCCCGCGCCGAGGCGGGGCACAGCGGAGAATACGAAGATAAAGTCAATTTTATGTTTAACCTGTGCTGGTATCCTGATGCTGATATTCCGCAGATTCAGATGACCACTGACAAACCGGAGGCAGAACCATTCCGGAAAGGCGACAAAATATCTTTAAGGATATTTGATGACGATAATATCGGCGAAGTGTACGCGGCAATGATAAAAGAAGTTGATTGGGAAGACTCTATACTGGAAAGCATTGACGATGAAAAATTCCAAGAGCTTATTATCGCTTTTTCCGATTATCCCGAACTAAATGAAAACCGGCTTTCCGCAGCGGTACGAAACACCGTTATAGAAATAGATGTACCGGATACCCGCGGAAATTACCGGCTGGTTGTTCTGGCAAAAGACAAAAAAGATTCAGGTGATTCCGGGGTTTGGGC
This sequence comes from Treponema sp., assembly GCA_031254615.1. Taxonomy (GTDB): domain Bacteria; phylum Spirochaetota; class Spirochaetia; order Treponematales; family Breznakiellaceae; genus WQXQ01. Next base: position 1,618 of record JAIRUC010000113.1, read on the forward strand.
TGCAGAAAAATATGATATTAAGATTGTTGAAGAAGGAATTCCCATCATCACAATTACGTCGCCCCTCCCGAATATCAGCCCGCTATTGGCTAATGGGGAAAATTTTACCATAAAAGGAACTGTTCAGAACTTGGACGACCTGGACGAGATAAAAATAGCGTGGATTCCCGCCGGGGCCGGCTTGCCTACGAACACAGCAAACGCGGAAGGGGAAAAAGCCCTGTTAAGCGGCGATACTGATACGTTTGATTACGGCATAAAAATCTGGAAATTGCCTCTTGAGCCCGGGAAACCATCAGACAAAGACCCCCAAAAAAAGAGTCAGGACTTTAGCAAAACGTTTGACATATTCACCGACTTTATGTATGAAGGTGATATAGAGAACGAAACAAAATTCTTTATACTCTATGTACAGGGCAAAGACGGCGATGACGTTTTTGAATCCATCCGCTTTATGGCCTATAAAAAACCTCCTGTTCTTGTGATTAATTCTCCTCAAAACTTTGATGAATTTCCACCCTCCCCTGCCCCCGGCAGTGAAATATATTTTGACATTGAATCATCTTCGGCAAACGGAATGGAAATTGATACGGTAACAATATCATTTATCGAAGACGGAACCGATAAATCTATAACACTGGACATAGTTGCTGGTAAGTGTACTTGGACACACAGCCGTACCGATAAGAATGAATACAGCTATCGGATTACGTCAACAGATAAACTGGGAATTTCAAAAGAAGAGATTAGAACTATAATAGTAAAAACCCTCCCTGTATTGACGAAAATTACTTCTCCCCATAATTCCGGCGTTGTTTTCAGCGGAAGGGATACCATAACCATACAAGCCGTTTTTGATGATATTGTGACAAGGGTAGTTAGTACAGGCACAGAGACAGGCACACCCAGACTCCTGCTTGGAGGTCTTACCACCACTGACAATCAGCCGCGTTATGCGTATTATGCGGATAGTCCAGAACCAAATAGTACCACCCTGAATTTTGTGTATACAATACAGCCGGGTGATTATACAGGCGCTTTGGGACCAAGTAACGGATTACAGGTAACTGCGCTGCAATTGAACGACGGGACTATAAGCGCCGAAGAGCCTTTTACCATCACCAGTAATGACTTGCTAAATACCAAATGGCTCAATGTAGACGCCCGCGCTCCCACCATTACCAAAATTGAGCTTACAGGTGAAGACGGAGACGATGATTATCCCAACTGGTTCCGCGCCGGGGCGACACTGAAAGCCGAACTTACTATTGACAAAGAGATAAGAGTACTGGGAACCCCCAAATTGGAACTACAATTCAATGGATCAGCTATCAGATATGCGAGTTATGTAAAAATGAGCGGTACTAAAATAATGGTTTTTGAGTATAAAATACAGCAAGGGGACGAAGCTGAACCGGTTGTCTGTGATGCGGACACCTGTTTCTCCGGCGGCGATCTTCAGATGATCACGGACAAGATTGGCTCAAACGGCAATTTCTTACTGATAGGGACACCTTCTATAACAGGCACTGTTTATGTAGATGCTGTACCGCCTCTCGCACCGGAAATAATAATAGACAATACCCAGAGTACTAACAATTCAAAAACCATTCAGATTAAACCTGATAATGTTGAGTCAACCGCTACAAAACAATACACTACTGATAACTGGCTAACCACGAAAACCATTGGCGAGGGTGATGTTACAGACTGGACAAATATTACCGATCCTTACACATTGCCGCCCATTAACCAGTCCAATAACTATTTGGTGATTGCCCGCCAAATTGATCGTGCGGGTAATGTTTCCCCGGATAGCGATATTATTGATATTGAGATCGGAGGTTCCTGCGATATAATAGCCATACTGTGTGATAACCCCAACGGCGCGTATCCCGCAGGCTCAAATTTAACATTCAAGCTGGCCTTTAGCGGAAA
>JAIRUC010000124.1 GCA_031254615.1 Treponema sp.
GATTCGTTCCCATCGCCGTCATCTGCGCCTCAATCGCCCGCTGTGATCCTTCGCCAAGCGCGACCATAATGATTACAGACCCTACCCCGATAATAACGCCCAATGACGTAAGAAGGCTGCGCATCCGGTTGCGAAGAATGGAGCGGATACAGGTGTGAAACAACTGGACAATGTTCATTCTGCGGGAATTACCTCTTAACTATTGTAACAAATTTAGCGGGGGAAAGGTAACCGGGAAGGGAGGGAACAGTTAATAGTGAATAGTATTGTTGTTTGTGGGTGACGCTGGTTTAAAACTACTATTGATTAATTATGGAGAGGAAGAATTTACCACGTTTTTACCTTTTACTGCTTCTTTCGCCATACCGCGACCGCCATAGGAAATATACCATCAAGCGGAATGATCTCGCAGTTTTCAAAGCCAATGCCATACAGGAATGTGGCGTATTCAGATAAAGACAATTCCCGTTTAGGCGCAAACCCGAACAGCTTGAATATGCTCAGCATAAATTGAGCCCGGCCTTTCAGGCCTTTTGTAAAAGCCAACGGCAAAATTACCATGCCGCTTGTTACCCGCCTCAGCTCCGCCGCCGCTTTTTCCGGTTCGTCAAGCAAATGAAGCACTTGCCCGGCAATTACGGCGTCAAAGGCCCCGTCCGGCTTATTTATGCCAAAGATGTTTTCATTGCCGAAAACAACGTTCTTTACGCCGCGTTTCGCCGCTTTTTTTCGGGCGACAGAGAGCATTTGTTCTGATACGTCGGTACAAAACACATTCTTTACTTTGTCCGCTATCCCCAAAGTAACTGAGCCGGTCCCGGCGGCAATCTCCAATACGGACGCGCCCGCCGGTATTACATCACGCACCGTTTTAATCATATCGTTATACGCTATGGCGTTTCTCCGTTCCACAATGTCGTAGAACGGAGCGCAAAAATCCCAAAATGTCATTTTAACCTCATTATATATAGTATAATTGTTCAATTATTCAACTATGTGAATAAAAAAAAATTGCTCGTTATTCGTGAATATGCTCAAACCCCTTTTCAAATATGTCTTTTACATGGCTGTCCGCCAAAGAATAGTACACTTCCTTTCCCCGCTTGGTATATTTCACCAGATTGGAAAGACGCAGTGATTTAAGCTGGTGGGAAATCGCTGATTTTGTCATGCCAAGCAGTACAGCAATATCGCAAACGCACATCCCCTCACGGGAAAGCGCCCAAAGGATACGAACACGGGTGCTGTCGGCAAACATCTTGTACAAGTCCGCCAGATCGTAAAAATCCTCCTCTTTCGGCATAGCCTTACTAACCCGCTTGACCACATCCCCATGGATAACATCGCAGTCGCACACCGGCGTATTCTTTTTCACCTTCTATATCTCCAACAATTGAGCAATCATTCAATTATAAATATACCCCACCCTCTCAGATTTGTCAAGAAGAAAAATGAAAAATCTTGATTAAATATTTTTTTGGAGTAAAATAAAATTATAAACCAAAAGGATATGGCGGGATAACATTTTATGGAGTTAAAGAATGGAACCACTTCAACAAAAAGATGATGTAAAAAAAAGGAGCAAAAAAGTATATACTTATATTATTCTTTCAAAAAAATATCTTGGAATATTATTTTTTCTCTGTTTTTTTAGTTTTGCTTTAAATTCACAGGAAAATAACCCCTCATATTTTGGCCATAGGGTAACAGTTGGGAATTATAACTCATTTTGGGAAGACGATATTGGCATAATAGAGGCTGGTTATGATTTTGTTTTTAATTTTCTATTTATTACACCAGAATATAATATTTTGGATTTTGGCATAGGTTTAAGCGGCCTGCTTGCATTTGACAAACTTGGTAACCCGCGTCAGCCTGTTTTGGGGCTTGGTCTTAATGGAAGCATGAGAATATATACACCCGCATTAAGAAAAACCAGAATATTTCTTGAAGGTATTATGAGCCTTGTAACATACACTAAAGAATTTCCCGAAAATGGAACTATAGTAAACGGTGGTTGGCATTTGGGCGGCGGTATTGAATACAATATAGAAAACAGCACAAAATTGTTTGCAAAAATATTATGGTTTCATACTTCCAACAATGACGTTTATGGAAGGGAAAGAAACCCTTCACTAAATGCTGTAGGAATTGCCGCGGGAATACAATTATGAACATAAAGTTTTGGCTTGGATGTTTTACCAGCGTCAAACCTTGCGGTTTTTTTAGGCATACATTTATTTAATCAACACAAAACCCGCTGCCCCAATATTAAAATCTTCCTGCTCCTCCCATGAGGCGAACAGGTTGTCCCCTACCCTGCCGATTCCGGTGTAAAAAAATCCTTCGGGAAGCTGAGGCAGTAAAGGATGAGAAATCTCCTCTCTGTGCGAAGCGGAATTAAAAAACACTTCCGCGGAGATTTCATCTCCTGCCTGTGAAAGGTCTGCCGTACTAAACATTAAAACCTCAGGCCGGGCGTCGTTTCTTTTCACTACCCTGTAATAAATTAAATCGCCGGAGCCGTAGCGTAACGCGTCAGCCTCCCATCCTTCGTCCGCCGGAAAAAGCTCCATCGCAGGGATTTCCAGCGGGAAGGGCATATTTGACTCCATATTGAAAGTCCATGCTCTTAAAAGCGGAGGAGGAGAAGCGGTAGATAAAAAACGGCTGTCAAGGTATAAAAGGGACACAGGATTGTTGTTATAAAAAACAAAGCCCCCTATTGTATATTGCCGCCAGTATTCACCGCCGCTGAAACGGAAAAGGGTAACTCCCTCTATCTCGCCCTTGTACGGAGAAAGTTTTATAAATCCGTCGCGGTTTACCGCAAGTATAATTTCGCCGTCTTTTTCATGCATAAAGCGGATGTGAAGGGCAAGCGGCCATGGGACAAGAGCGGCGGAAAAGGCAGCGTCTTCGATTGATTCAAGAAGGACAGGCCCTTCTTCCGTCAGCCGAAACCACAGAGGAATACCGCCTGTTTGTAAAACAGCTGCGGGCTTTGCCCCTGTGTGAGAAACAGGAACGGAATTCAGCGGGGTTTTTTCTGTTGAACGCGAGCAGGCGGCGATTAAAAAAATGAACAGCCCGGCAAGCAAAAGGCCGCATGCCCGCTTAATTTTTACAAGCCATTTCATATATCCCCCTGAAATGTAATTTTACGGTTTTCAGGTTCGCCGGGGATTACCGCTACTTGTCCGCAAAATCTTCCCCAAATTTCAGCGTCGTCGGTAAACTCTTCATCTTTAACTTCGGCGGCTTTTTGATGGACGTAAAGAATTTCAGGAAACTTAAAAGCCTGCGGCGTCTGCGCAGCTCCCGTATTCACGCGTTTAAGGTGTCTTTTTATAAAAACTTCCTGTTCGCATAACGAAGTATCGCATTCCTTGGGAGTGTCCATAAGCGGAAGCAAAGGAATAACAGCGCCGTATTTTTTTACGCTTTCCAGAGCGCTTTTTATAAGGTTCACAGTTACCCACGGCCTTGCCCCGTCATGGATTAGCACATAACATGGATTGTATTGCGAAAGAAGCGAAAGCGCGTTAAACACCGAAGCGCGGCGGCTTTCCCCACCATTCACAAATTGAATTTTCGGCATTTGGGCGGATAAAGTTTCAGGCGAAAGAGCGGCGCGCGCGGCATCTTCCGTACCTGCGCAAATGGCGATTACAATTACTTCAATTGACGGAACTGAGGCAAAGGCGCGGACAGAGGATTCAAGAACGGTAAGACATGAGTTTAATTTTTGATACTCTTTTTTGATTCCACCCATACGCACAGACGCGCCTGCAGCGCATACAACAGCCGCTGCTTCCATGGCTACTCTAGTTCCAGCCGGGAAAAAATCATCTGCTCAATTTCTTCCTTGGATTTTTTAAGTGAAATTGACGCTTCATCTACAAGTAATTTTAACGCGGAATCATAGAGCTTGCGCTCAAGAATTGGCAGTTCTTTTACCTTGCTCCTGTGATACAGGGAACGGACAATGCTCGCTATATCCCTGATACTTCCTTTTTTTAACAAGTCCAGATTCATCTGATAACGCATCTTCCAGTCCGAAGGGATCGGCTCGTATTCATCTTTGATTGATTCAAGCGCCTTATTCGCCTCGTCTCTGGAAACCGTAGGACGAATACCCAACCCAACAGCTTTGTCAACCGGAACCATTATTGTCATGTCGGTAACTTCAACATAAATGACATAGTAGGGAATTTTGGAATCTTTGAATTTTTTTTGAACGATGGATTTAATTACCCCGACACCCTGACTTGGGTACACCACCTTTTGATCGACCTGAAAAGTCTTGGAACTGCTCATTGTTTTAATCATATCACAAAAATAATAAGTTAGTCTATACAGGCGGCTTATTTTGTTTGACACCCGGCAATACCGGCTATAGAATGACAAAGCGCAGTTTGTGAGGCAAAAATACCTGGAGGATTTATGACGGAAATCAGAAGGCTGACGGCACAAGACAGCACCCAATTTAGAAAAATACATACGGTCGTTTACAACCAGCGAAGAGATTATTCGAAGGAAGAAAACCAAAAAACTGATCCGCTGGATAATCCTGCCGATTGGGCATGGGGTGTTTTTGAAAACGGAAAACTTCTTGCCGGAATGAACGAAATCGATTTTCTTATGCGTTTTGACGGGCACAGCGTCAAAATGTCAGGAATCGGCGGAGTGGGAACTCTGCCGGAAGCCCGCAAGGGGGGACACATCAGGCGCATTTTTGAAAAACTGCTGCCACAAGCCTACGAAAAGGGAGTGATTTTTTCCAACCTGACGCCGTTCTCCCATGATTTTTACCGCAAATTCGGCTATGAAATCGCCTGCGCCAGAAATAACATAAGTATTTCGACAGGGGATTTATCAGACATAAAATATCCCGGTCAGTTTATCCATATCCTTCCCGGAGACGACACCTCTCTTCTCGCGCAGATTCATTCGGCATACATATCGAACATCAACCACGGGATACACAGAGACTATTGGCCGGACAACCGCGCGTGGAAACGTTTTACAAGAGAGGACCCTTACTCAAGCGGATATTACCTTTATCTGTGGAAGGATGAAAACGGCGTCGCGCGAAGTTATATCAAATACCAGGATATGTTTGAAGACGGCGATCACAATATGAATGTAATTGAACTCGCCTTTATCGACAAAAAGGGGCTTTACGGCGCGCTGGGAATCGCCGGCGGTCTTTCCGCCCAATTCGAGAACTTCAAGTGGCTCATGCCCACCTTTATCGACCCCTCCGATTTTATAGGCGACGCATGGTCGGTTGAACAGGAAATCAGATCCAGAGACATGACAAGGGTGGTTAATGTCAAGGCCGCCCTTGAGCTAATGCGCCGCCCCTGCTGCGAAGGCGAATATGTAATTGAAGTTGAAGATGAAAACATTTCAGCTAACAGCGGAAAATACCTTGTGGAATTTGGGGAACAGGATTCAAAAGTATCACTGACAAAGAAAGACGCCGACATTACCTGCGACATCCTTACACTAAGCCAGCTTGTAACAGGCTACAGGTCTTTAGAAAACGCCCTGTACTCCCGCCAGGAGGGCTTGGAAATTCATGGAAACACAGAAACCTTAAAGAGCGTCTTCACCCTGCGCCCGCAGCACGTAACGGAATATTTTTAATCAGTGAATAGTTAACAGTTAATAGTGAGTAAAGTTGTTGTTTGATGGATTTTCGTTAACCTAACAATGATAAGATAAAAAAGATTTCGTACTAAAATTTCCATAGTAAATTCTTCAAAATCTTACACTGTTAACTGTTCACTGTTAACTGTTCATACTGTAATCTATACAGCCCCGCGTAAAGTCCGTCGCGCGCGATAAGTTCTTCGTGGCTGCCCTCTTCTGCGAGATGGCCGGCGGACAGGACTAAAATGCGGTCCGCATCTTTTATCGTGGAAAGGCGATGGGCTATTACAAATGAGGTTCTGCCTGCCATTACTTTTTTTATTCCAAGCTGAATCAAGCGCTCTGTTTCGGTATCGACGGAGCTTGTCGCTTCGTCAAGAATAACGACACGCGGATTATGCGCAATTACGCGCGCATAACTGATAAGCTGGCGCTGGCCTGTAGAAATATTCGCGGCCCCTTCGGAAAGGATCGTCTTGTACCCGTCCGGAAGGGCGGAAATAAATTCATGGGCGTAAACAGTCTTCGCGGATTCGATGATCTGTTCGTCAGAAAAATCAAGACCAAGGGTTATATTTTCTTCTATTGTACCTGAAAACAGCGTAACATCCTGCATAACGGGCATTATTGAACGGCGCAGTTCTTCAAGCGGGACATTTTTTACAGGTATGCCGTCAAGACGGATTTCGCCCGAATCTATATCCCAAAGACGGGCAAGAACATTCACAATGGTTGTTTTCCCGGCACCCGTATACCCGACAATGGCTGTCATTTCTCCGGGATTGACGGCAAAGGTAAGCCCCTTTAATACGTCCTCCCCTTTTTTATAGGCAAAACGAACATTGTCAAATTCAATGTGTCCCCGCACTTCCCCGTTATACTCATGCGTTCCGTTGTCGGGGATATGTTCGTCCGTATCCATGAGCTTAAAAACCTTCTCCCCTCCTGCCATGGCGGACTGGAGCATGGTGTACTTTTCGGCAATGTCGGTTACAGGCTGAAAAAACATCTGAACCAGATTTATAAACGCGATTAAAACACCTAACGAAACAGAAAGGGAAAAAACCATTTTGCTTCCGACAACAATTACCGCCGCCACGGTAAAAATCGAAAACCATTCAACTAACGGCCTGAATGTCGCAAAAACGTACATTTCTTTCAAGTTGGCGTCAAGAAACTCATTGTTGGCGGCGCGGAATTCGTTCGCGCTTTTTTTCTCCTGCCTGAAAAGCTGAACCACCTGAATACCTGCCAGCCTTTCAGCAAGATAGGCAAAAACTTTAGAAGAAGCGTTCCTCTGCTTTCTGAAAGCGTCCCTCGCCTTGACGCGGTTTATCAGCGTAAGAACCAAAACAGGCGGCAGGGTAACAAGAACCACAACCGCCATCTGCGGCGAAAGAATAAACATGGTTACAATAGCGCCTGTCATTATCGATATATCTTTAAGGAAAGCGACAATCACGGTTGTAAAAAACTCGTCCATTGTTTCCACGTCGCTGGTTAATCGCGTAACGAGCCTTCCCACCGGATGGCGCGAAAGAAAATCCGTAGATTGGGAAATCGTCTTACTGAAAAGCCCAAGGCGCATATCCTTCATTACGCGCTGTGTCATAAGGTTGGC
>JAIRUC010000072.1 GCA_031254615.1 Treponema sp.
TTGCTTTTGATTATTCCGCTGAGGAAAGAATTATTACTTACAAAAAATTCCCAGCCAATTTCCGGAAGTGGAATGTCAATACTATTTGGGTTTTCAACATTTATTTTGCAAAGCAGTTCCGCTCCCGTGAGACTGATTTTTTCAAGATCTACAGACTGTAAAGAGAGTACGGGCTCTTCAACTGCTGAACTCAAGCTTTGGCAGGTTGCTAAGGCAAGAACAGCCGAGAATACTACTATACATCCGATAATTTTTACAGATAACTTTTTCATAATTTATACCTCATAAAAATAATATCATTAAATCTGCTTTTTGTCACGGTGGAAATATTTAACAGTGAATAGTTAATGGTTAATGGTTAGAAAATATGGTATAATATCAAAATGAAAGACACCGTAACTGCTGTTGCTCTTTGCGCTGCCGGCGCCGAGAAAGCAGTATCAAATGAATTACGAAAATTGAACATTAAGGTTGAAGAATCCCTCTACGGCAGAGTGCGGTTCAAGGCGGAAACTTACGCACTTTATCAGGCTCTTATCGGACTTCGCGCCGCTGACCGTGTACTGCTGGAAGCTGCCAGTTTTAAGGCGACTGATTTTGACGCTCTTTTTGAAGGAACCGCGGCGGCGGCGTGGGAGCGGCTTGTGCCAAAGGGCATGGGGCTAAAAGTTGCCAAAGTCCGCACTAACCGCTCGCAGTTAAAAGCGGAAACCAGCATACAGGCGGTGGTTCACAAAGCGGCGGCACAGCGCCTTTGCGGCAAGTACAAAGTGAACCGTCTTCCCGAACCTGTGATGATGCGCAGAGGTGAGGGTACGCCTGTAAAAGTTGCGGAGGTGCGCGTATATATCGAAAAAGATGTTGTCTCACTTCTTGTGGATTTAAGCGGAGAGCCGCTTTTCAAACGAGGTTACAGAAGCGAAGGCGGCGCCGCGCCGTTACGCGAAACAACCGCCGCTTCCATACTGCTGTTATCCGGCTGGAAGCGCAAGTTTCCTCTTTACGATCCGTTTTGCGGATCGGGCACAATTCTTATCGAGGCGCTTATGTACGCATGGGATATGGCGCCCGGCCTTGGCAGGCATTTCGCCATTGAAGATCTGCTCATCGCTGACAGCAAAATCGATAGGGCTGTGCGCGAAGAGTTCCGCAGTAAAATCGACTTTAGCCGTCTTGTAAGAATTGCCGGCAGTGATGAAGACAGCCGTTCCGTCTCCATTGCCGCGTCCAACACCGCGCGCCTGCTCGACATCGCCGAAGGCAAGGAGCCGCAGAGGGGTATTCGCATGGCAGGCGAAAAAACGGCTATCGACTTTAAGGCGCTGCAAATGAAAGATGCCCGCTCCCCATTCACTGATTCGGGCTTTTTGATTACTAATCCGCCGTACGGTAAACGGCTTGGAGATCAGTCATTGTCCGAACAAATTTACCGGGAAATGGGAGGCTTTGCGGAGCGTTTCGCCGGCTGGAAACTTGGGGTGATAACCGACCACAGCGGCTTTGAAAGTTTTTTCGGCAAAAAAGCGGACTCTTGCCGCGAGATCAGTAACGGCGCGATACCTTCATATTTTTATCAATATGATGTATTATAGGCTTGTTCAACAACCCGGTTGGTTGTTGAACAAGCCTTGCAGTTTTCATACCTTCGGTATGTCTACCTTCGGTATGTCTACCTTTGGTATGAAAACTGCTGTTTAATAAGGAAGTTTAATAAAAACTGAAGTTTTTATTAAACACTATTGGAGAAAAAAGTGGCAATTATCGTTGAACATGACAAACGGCGGAAACAAATTCTTGATAACGCCCTGATTGTTTTTATGGACGAAGGTTTTGTAAACGCCACTTTCCAGAAAATTGCCGATCAATGCGGCATAGCAAGGACGATTCTGTATCTCTATTTCAAAAACAAAAAAGAAATTTTTAACTACAGCATAAAGCAATTGCTTTTGAATGTCGAAGAAAATATCAATTCTGTCCGCTCGGATAAATCCCTGAACAGCGAAGAAAAAATAACAAAGGTGCTTCTTACCATTTTTAAATTACTGGAACAGAACAGGCAGCTTCTTTCGGTTGTGCTTGATTATCTGGTGCATCTTTCAAAAGAGGGTGTCAGCCCGGAAGACCGTGTCCGCAGAAGAACCGTAAAACTGCGGCATATTCTGTCTTCTATGTTTATCGAAGGCGTAAAAAACGGCGAGTTGAAGAAAATGAAGGTAAAAGCCGCCGATGATTATCTTTACAGTTTTATTGAAGCGGCGATTTTTCAACTGGTAGTTACCAAACGAAAAAATCTAAGTGAATTAAGAGAAACCGCAATCTTCGCGATAAAACAACTATCGCTGTAAAAATTGCGGCTGTGCGTTTTGCTCACGCTAACATATTGGCGGGAGTAAGCCCGAGTAATTCCCTGAATTCTTTTTCATCGAGCGTCTCTTTTTCCAGCAGTTCTGCGGAGATGTTATCCAAAATGCCGCGTCTTTCTTCCAGTATTTTTCTTGCCTTTACGTACTCGGCTTCGATGATACGCGCAATTTCTTCATCGACATACTGCTGAGTGCTTTCGGCATATTCGCGCTGGAAAGACGGCTCCTGCCGTTCCTGCCCGGTCATGCTCATGCCGCGCGAAGTGAGCGCGACATTGCGGAAGCGGTCGCTCATGCCGTAATCGGTGATCATTTTGCGGGCAATGTCGGTCGCCTTGGTAAGATCGTTTGCCGCGCCTGTGGAATATTCGCCGGAGATCATCTCTTCGGCAATGCGCCCGCCAAGGAGAATGTCGATTCTTCCCAAAAGGTCGGACCTGGTAACTGTATAGCGGTCTTCCAGCGGTAACTGCAATGTGTAGCCAAGCGCGAAGCCGCGCGGAATAATCGAAATTTTCTGAACAGGATCGGCGTTAGGTGTAAAGGCGGCGACCATCGCATGTCCTGCTTCGTGATAGGCTGTAAGTTTTCTTTCTTCTTCTCTGATTACCCTGGTTTTTTTCTGCAGGCCGGCTACGGTTTTTTCGATAGCCTCGTCAAAGTCGCGCTGTGTTACCAGCTTTCGCCCGGCGCGGACTGCCAAAAGCGCGGCTTCGTTTACAATGTTGGCAAGGTCTGCCCCGGAAAAACCGGATGTAATGCGGGCGACAATTTCAAGATCAACGGTGGGATCAAGCCTTACCGGTTTTGAATGAATCTGCAAAATAGCTTCCCTGCCTTTTACATCGGGCTTGTCAACAAGCACCTGCCTGTCGAAACGGCCGGGGCGCAAAAGCGCGGGGTCGAGTACATCGGGACGGTTTGTCGCGGCAAGGATGATAAGTCCGCTTGTGCCGTCAAAGCCGTCCATTTCAACTAACAGTTGGTTGAGCGTCTGTTCGCGCTCGTCATTGCCGCCGGAAAGACTGTTAATCCTGCTCTTGCCGATGGCGTCTAACTCATCAATAAAAATAATACAGGGCGCTTTGTTTCTTGCCTGTTTGAATAAATCCCTGACACGTGCCGCTCCCACGCCGACAAACATCTCGACAAAGTCCGCTCCGCTCATGCGGAAAAACGAAACTCCCGCTTCTCCCGCCACCGCACGCGCGAGCAGGGTTTTTCCTGTCCCCGGCGGCCCCACAAGAAGCACGCCCTTTGGAATCTTACCGCCGATCTCTTTGTACTTCTCCGGACTTTTCAAAAAATCGACAACTTCAACAAGCTCTTCCTTTGCTTCGTCAACACCGGCAACATCGCTAAAGCGCGTAACGATGTCTCCCTCTGCCACAATCACGGCGCGGTTCTGCCCGACAGAAAGCACATTACCGCCCATATTGCCGATGCGTTTAAAAAGGAAACGCCAAATTATAACAAAAAAAGCAATCGGTAAAACCCAACTGACAATAAAGCCGAGTATAGCGTTCCCTTCCCTTGGAACCGCGCCGTAAGCGATATTTTTTTCATCCATCAGTTTAATAAAATCCTGATCGTAAATGGACACCGTGCGGTACACTCTTTCCTGTGAGGCGCCGTACTGAGTCCGCGCCATCCGGGACAGAGAAGAATCGCGCTTGGAAGCGTTTGTATATCCTGTAAAGTAAGAGTCGGTCAGTTCCACGCGCTTAATTTCGCCGGAAGCAATCCGCGCCTTAAACTCGGAAAAGTCGATCGCGGAATTCGACTTGTTAAGAAACGCGTAATTAAAAAGGCTAATCCCGATAAAAATGACAGCAATGTAAATAAGAAGATACTTCCAATTGCCAAAAGGCTTAAAATCGGGAAGATTCGGCCCGCCAAAGGGAAATTGCGGCCCGCCTTTGTTATTGTTTCCTGAATTATCGCTCATACATTATATTATAGTAGAAAAA
>JAIRUC010000100.1 GCA_031254615.1 Treponema sp.
TCAACATTGAGCATCTTGCCCCACAACGGAAGAATCGCCTGAGTGCGGCGGTCGCGGCCTCCCTTTGCAGAGCCGCCGGCAGAGTCGCCCTCTACGATAAAAAGTTCGCACTTTACCGGGTCTTTTTCCGAACAGTCCGCAAGTTTTCCGGGAAGCCCGGCGGAGTCCATCGCGTTCTTGCGCCGTGTCGCGTCACGAGCCTGACGCGCGGCGATACGAGCCTTTGCGGCTAACACAGATTTTTCCAGTATGTTGTTAATAACTTCCGGGTGCTGATCAAAGAACAGTTCTAACTGCTCGTTTACAAAAGACTCAACTATGCCCTTCACTTCCGAATTGCCCAGCTTGCCCTTGGTCTGCCCCTCAAACTGCGGGTTGGGTACTTTAACAGAAAGCACCGCGGTCAGTCCCTCGCGCACGTCGTCGCCGGAAAGTGTTTCGTCTAACTTTTTGGCGTGCTTGGACTTTTTCAAAAATTCGTTCAGCGTGCGGGTAAGCGCGGATTTAAACCCGACAAGATGGGTGCCGCCCTCACGAGTGTTAATATCGTTGACAAACGAAAACATTATTTCGTTAAAGCCGTCATTGTACTGAATGGCGCACTCCATCTCGATAACGCCGTCCGCTCCGTCCTCGCGGCTGCCCTCAATATAAACCGGCTCTTTGTACAGCACCGTTTTGTTTTCGTTCAGGTAATCGGCAAAACTTTTTACCCCGCCCTCAAACATAAATTCGTGATCTTTGGGCGTGGAAAGCCGCTCGGCACGGATAGTGATTTTCAGTCCTTTGTTAAGGAAGGCAAGCTCCCGCAGACGGTTGGAAAGCGCGTCAAAATTATAGGTCGTGGTCTCAAAAATTGAAGTGTCGGCCTTCCAGCGGACGACAGTTCCCTGCCTGTTAGGTGAATAGTGATAAGGCAGATTATTAGTACCAATTTCCTTCGTGGGATTGTCGGGAACGCCGATTTTATATCTCTGCGTGTAAACCTTCCCGTCAATATTGACAAAAGCCTCGCACCACTCGGAAAGGGCGTTCACAACAGAAACGCCGACACCATGAAGCCCGCCGGAAACCTTGTACGACTTTTTGTCAAATTTACCGCCGGCATGAAGCCTGGTCATAACCAGCTCCAGCGCGCTGACGCCTTCGCTTGGGTGAATGTCCACAGGAATACCCCGGCCGTTGTCCTCTACCCTGACAACATCGTTCTCTTCCAAAACCACCAGAATATTCGTACAGAAGCCCTGCATGGCCTCGTCAACGGCGTTATCGACAACCTCAAAAACAAGGTGATGAAGCCCGTCTATGCCCGTTGTCCCGATATACATACCCGGCCGCTTACGGACAGCCTCCAAACCCTTTAAAACAGTAATATTTTGAGCGGAATAATTTTTTTCTGTATCCATTTTTTTAATATACAATATTTACGAAAAAGGGTAAAGATTGAGGGTTTCCCCAGTAATTATATTATGCCGAGGCGGCTATCCGTTCCTGTACCATTTCGCTGATTATCTGTGTCGGTGTTTGATGAACTGCATCAGCACGAGCACGAAGGTAAGCTGCGGTAAGATTGTCCACCTCAATTAAATGCGCCATGTGCCGGGTAAAATATCCGGGCTTACTGGTGTCTATTTCGGGTGTGGTTTTAGTCCATAATTCATCCAGCCTGTCGGCTTCTTCTTCGGTCATCCGTGCCATTATTCCTCCTGCTTTTCGGCGTATTTACGCCAGCAATTCTAACCGTGAAATTTCAGAAAAATGATGATCAAAAGTAGCAATAGAAAAACCATGAACACAAGCGCAGGCGGCAATCCATATGTCGTTATCAGGAATTGGTTTACCTTTTCTTTTTAGTTCCAACTTTATCTCCGCATATGACATACAAACCGCGTCAGTTATCTGAATAATCTCCATACAAGACAATGCTTCCTGAATTTTATTAAAGTTCGCTTCCCGCTTTGAGGAATTCGCGGCGGCAAAGTACAATTCACCGACTACAACAATGGAAGTGAAAAGATTATCTATTTTTTGTACAAGGGAAATAGCCGCCAAATCTTGATCCAGCAATTTGGTTATAATATTAGTATCAAGGACACTACCATTCATTTGAATATACCTTTTCGGTCTCTTCAAGCGCTTTTTCCATCTCAAGGTAATCATTATGAGATATACTTCCGGCAAGGCTCAAAAGACGTTCTTTTTTGAAAGCGCCTAAAGGCTGAGGCTCTAAAAAGGTAACTATTGCCTCTTGATTAATCTCCGCAGAAACAGGATTTTGCGGGACAAAGGTCTTTCCGTTATAATAGGCTTTCACTGCTGTCATCTTTACTCCTACCTTATATATTAACTATAACAAATATATCGGTTTTGTAAATACTTCGCTCCTTTGACATTTCTCGTTGCTTCATTGAGATTCATGTGAAAAAGGGCAAATTTGAGATCTCCCCAAAATGCCCCTTTTTGCAGGTACATTATGAAATTTTAGTGTCTGTCACCATAATTTTCAGTTATTTTTTTTAACAACACAAAAACCATGTATAACCGTACTTATCAAGTATCTCTGCGCCTCCGCCTTTATCATCAGGAGGAGGATGGGGTGTGAAACCACTAACAAGAGTACCGCCTTCTGCGAGCTTGGGAGCTATTTCTTCAATTTTATCACGTGATGGAAAGAGAACAAGGATTGACATTCCGGAAATAATTACAGGCTTGTCTGTATCCGCACCACTGATGCTTCCGCCTGATTCAGTTAATGCAATTGAAGCGTGCATTACCGGGTTATTCGGGTCTCCGTTTAGTCTTGATATAGAGATGATTTTCCCACCAAAGGCGTTGGCATAAAAGTTGAAGGCTTCTTCGCAGTTACCGTTAAATTGGAGATATGGCATTATCATATTTTTTTCTCCTGAATATTCTTTTTTTAACACACCATATATTTCCAAATCCACAAATCCCTTGCTTGGCCAATTTACGCCTTCCTTGATACATTCTTTTTTGAAACCATTTTTATTATTTATTTTTATATGCTATGGCATCAAGTTGGAACATAAGCCCCTCTTGTCCTCCAATATGAGCAAATTCTGTTTGAATTGACTTCCTTGCTGGATATTTTCCATTGAATCTTTCTTTGAATATTTTTTCCATTACAGGTATATTCCATACATCCCTAAACAAACAATCAAATTTTACAACTGATTCCAATGTTAAACCAATTGATTCCAACCTGCTTTTCAAATGATCCATAGCACCATTTATTTGATTTTCTATTGATTGACCAACATTACCAACACAATAATTTAAAAAAACAAAACCCCCAGCTTCAACGATCCCGGAATGTGCCCATTCTTCGTTTACATCACTTCTTTTAATTCCTTCCATAATTTTTCCTCCAATGTTTTGAACCATTTTTAATGGTTGAATTATTAAAATAATTTATTCTTTTTTATATTTTTGTCAACATATTTTCCCTATGTTGAAAACAAATTTTAGCCTGTATTTCGCCTAACGTTCCGGCTGTTGGCGACGTTTTTTTGTGCCCGATAAGGAAAAATGCGAAGTATTTTTACGGGCACAAAAAAATGTGGCGGAGAAAAACACCACAAAGGGCAAAGCCCGACTGGGGTTTTTCGTAGCCCGAGCCGCCGTTAGGCGGCGAAGCGCTAACAGACCTGTTGAGACTGTCGGAAAAATAATTTTCGGTAAAAACAAGTCCCTTTTTTGCTCCAATTCATTCAAAAACACTTAAAAATGACGTGTATTTTATAAGTTTTTTGAGGCAAATTTATATTTCCGACAGTTTGGTTATGTGCAGTACAGGCGTACACCATTATTTTTACCTTTTTTTATTTTTCCAATTCTTTATTCATTACACATGAATTAAATGGTAATGTTTTTATTTCTTCAATTCTCATTTCTACATAATATAATTTTTTATACCATTCCCTTAATGTAGCATTTTTATCAACAACATGAATTTCAGCGATTTTTCCACCAATATCTTTAATCCTATCTTCAGCATATTCCATTAAACTTTTTCCAATACCTGAATGCCTATATTCTGGCAATGTTGCCAATCGTTCTATAAAATATATTTGGTCCTTATAATATGAATATCCAACACAACCAATTATTTGATTATTAGTTTTATATCCATACATTTTTAACCCATTATTTAAAGAAGCATCAATTCTATCAGAATTTATAAATGCAGGAAATGTTGGAGCATTTTCTTTTGTAAAATTATATTGTTTAGCGACTGTCATAAATGCCCTATTTAAAATTTCCGTAATAATTTTACTGTCATTTATTTCTATAATATTTTTCATATTTATCCTCCATCATTATTTTTTATACATATTTTGAACGTTTGTCAATCTATTTCGGTTATTATTTCTAAGAAAAATATTAGCCTGTATTTCGCCTAACGTTCTGTATATGACAC
>JAIRUC010000112.1 GCA_031254615.1 Treponema sp.
ATGGGAAAAACCGCAATATTCAACTAACGGCGGACTTAAATGGGATGACTATGCCAGTACGTATACTATAAACAACAACGGAACGTACAGGGTGCAAGCCCGCTATTTAGACAGAGCGGAAAACGAAGCCCCCATACGCGACCAGTTGATACAGGTAAATACAGGTTTCCCAAAACTTGTGGCAGTCGGCACCGTACAGTCAAACGGCTGGTATACCGCGGGGAAAAATCTTACGTTTAATCTTTCTTTTGAAGATAAGGTGAGCGTAGGAACCGGCGCTGTATCAATAACGCTTAAAAACGCAGGCGCATCCACAACAGATGAGATAACACTTTCCGCAGTCGTTGAAACAGAGGTTACTACCGTTAAGTTTGAATGGCTGAGTATTAGCGCAAAAGAAATGCGTGACGGGTTGTATATTTCCGATGTTGACTTGAGCGGGCTTAAAGACATCTTTGGCAACACAGGCGGAACCGGAACGGGCAATTACAGTGCAACTGCTTCTGATAACATTATCACCATAACTCCCGTTTCCGGGGCAGCAGATTCCTATCCCTGCATTAATTTGCCGTATAGAGGTATAAAGGTAGACGCCGTTACTCCAACTGTTATCGGCAGAACTCCCGGACACCAAGGCGTTTCCGGCGGTGATGTTGACGCAATAACCTTGACTTTCAGCGAGCCGGTATGGAAAGGCAGCGGAACAATAATAGTAAGACCGCGCGCGGAATACGCGATTCCGCCTGTTTTTGAAGACGAAGGATATTATCTTGGAACAGACGGAACAAGATATAATGTACCTCCTACCGGTACAATTAAAGACAGAACATATATTCCCAGTTTCTTTGATGTTTACAATAACACCGCCTTGACCACTGCAGATCGCGCATATTTAACCCAAGGCTCAAGCGTAAGTGATCTTACGCTTAACACCAGAACAGGCCAAAGCGCAGGTCCGTACAAAAAAACAACACAGGGATTGATTGAAGGACGCGGTTATACGGGAAACCAAGCAGCCAGCCCTGCTGTTAATACTGATAGTCCGTACATGATCCCCGATACCTCTACCAAGTGGGTACTGGATTACCAATTCAGCATTATTGATACTACCGCTGGCAGCGCTGTTACCAACATCCGCAACGCCCTTACCAAAGCAAAATTCCGCTGGCAGGAAATAGAGGTTGTCTCTACTGATGCAGACGGCACCGGTAACATAGTAACCATTCCATTAAACGAGCCGCTTCTCAAAGGCCTGCAATGGGATGTTTATTACCCCCTCGGAACATTTACAGATGAAGCGGGAAATCAGGTTGCGGCATCAGGTTATAACGCGGGCGGCGTTATACAGGCCAATAATACTGATTACTATTTCACTTCAGCGGGCGTACAGGCGCCTGTTATCCGCGTAAATCGCAGAAGTTATGACGGCAGGAACAACAATTGGGCTTCCAACGCATATAGAACTTATCAGGCGCCGCCAGATACAGTCGGATGGGATATTAACACAACAGATTTCGATCATACGGGAGCAGCGAACGATCCCGGATGGGGCATTACCGACTTTAATACCGTTCATTACCGCGTAGAAAGCGAAAGTTCCGTCGCAGGCGCGACAACAGCTGTCGAAATTTACAGGGGCGATACAGGCGACCATGGCGCGGCTATAGGAGCATGGACAGGCACTGTTGCCGATGCAAACCCCGGAGTTACAGCAGTAAATAATACGAATTGGACTGCGGCTGCCGCCAATAATACTAACAATACTACCGGCGGCACATGGATATTGCCAAATATTATCCGCAGGTCTGCAACCGCTGCCAATCAAACCTACACAGTAACTACCAAAAACGGTACTTCCGAGTCGCGTACACCGCGGCCAACTTTCGCCGGTTTTAGATCGTATAACAGGGATTTAACAAAAGCGCAGCTGGACGGAACGGCAACGGGGACAGATGCGGTAACGCTGATTAGTCCTGGTGCTGCTCAATATACAAACGGACAGGGTATCTTTACCTTTAACAATCTGGAAGCCAGTAAAAGTTATGTTATTGCTACAACTACCGCGAGTGACGGCGTAACCGCCGCAAAAGGGTATGAAGGTGTCTTTAGAACCGTTATTGCTTTCCGCTATGATGCTAACCGCGGCGCCAGCAACTACATTGCCATAGAAGGATCAAATGTTAAAAACGGTATGCCCTCCATTGCCGGGTTCCCCGTACGGGATGCCGAAGAAACAGGGGACAACAGGTTTATCAAAGTATTTTACCGCGATGCTGAAAACCTGACGGACGGCGGCAATACCGGCAATCGAAAATCGTACTATTGGGTAAGTACGGAAATTGTATGTGAATGGTATTTCCTCAGTTGGGGCGGCACAGACAATGGAACTCACCAGAGCTGCGGCGAGGTAGATAATTACCAGACCGTCGGATACGGCGACTTAACCTATGGTTTTAACGTAACCAGGTATTAGGAGGAAAAACATGAAAACAAAAATAAATATTTTTAAGTTTTGTTTAACACTTATCGCGCTTGCAGCGTTCTTTTCCTGCGAAAACCCTACCTCTTTAGGTTCCAGGCTGGATCTTTTAGGACCGGTTGTTACCATTGTCTCTCCGACACAGCGTCAGTCTATGCCGGAAAAGTTTGACCTTGAGGGAACTGTCGAGGATTATTCCGGTGTTGACAGAATGATAGTAACAGCCGTTACAAATAATGATGATTTTCCGCGGCAGTGGCGCTATCAAAAAGGAGCATGGGAAGTTTCCGGAGATTACGGGGCAACATGGTCGCCTCTTGCAAACGCCGTGTGGTCCGGCAAAAATACATCCATAATATGGAAGATTCCCATTGATATGGGCAAGATTGAAGAAGGCGAATATACCTTTAATGTTCAGGCATGGGATAAAGGCAATTTTTCAGACGATAATTCCTTTAAAGCGCTTGTCTTAATCATCGATCCCAATCCGCCCAAAGTGGTTATTATTGATCCTTATATCTACAAAGGCAAAGACGCGTATGAAAGTTCTCCCCTTAAAGAACTGCATGACATACCGGATACAAGTGATGAATGGAAATCCACAGCCAACTTGGGCAAATTTATTACCCAGGAATTTGATCTTAAATGGCAGATAGAAGATACAAGTGATGTTTGGTCATTTGATCTGCGGTTTTACCCTTACGATATCGTTATTGACAATGACCCTGACACCGGGCTTCCTGACAGTTATATATACAAGTATACTAAAAACCTGCCGCCGCCCGCGCCCGCTCAGGATCCCGTAAATCCGAACGGTTCTGTAAAGGTTCCCGCTCTTAATAACGGCATTGGTTATTATGACGACGACGGTGAAATAAAAAATCCCATTGACGAAAAAACAACTGTAAAAATTGTCGCCGTTTGTTATGACATGGCGGGTAACGCGAATCAGGAAAAAACGCTCGGCTATTTTATTTACTGGCCAAAGGCCAATACGCCGTGGATTGTCTTTACAGACGGCATGAGGGAATTTAAAGATTATAGTGATGATCTTTCTCTTGCAAATATTGACGCTGACGTGTTTATGGTTTATCCGGGCGGGGGCAAGAAAGTCAAAGCTACCGCCTTTCAGGCGCATGGCGTTAAAGAAGTAAAATATGTTATATATAAATGCGATACTTCAAATGACGAACTCCACTATGATGATAACTCTGAAATCATAAAACAAGGTACTTTAGAAAACCCGCCGCGTTCCTCCGGAGTGTATTCCAACATTTTCCCATGGGAATTCGATGTGCCGTCTACTACAGGTTATTATGTTGTTAAGGCGCAGGCTTTCAGTTCGCAGGGCGTACCGGGCGAAGAATATGAAATGCTTTTCAAGGTACATGATATTACCCTCCCGGATTTTCCGGAGCCTCCAAAACCTGACGCTTCCGACCCGCTGTTTATGACGATGGTCAACAATAAAATTACCATTTCCGGAATAGTACGCGACGCTACGGAAGTTAAGACCCTGTGTATGGTGTGGATTAACCCGGAGTCGGAAAATTTTGCGGCAATGAGCCAGCTCGCCTATTTCCGCGATAAAGATTACAATGGATGGAAAGAAGCCTTACTTCTTGATTCCGGAACATCAGGAAAAGAGGGACAAAAAATCTCTACGGGTTCTTACCCCTATGACCCTAATGAGCCAAACAGGTTGTGGAAGCTTTCACTTACAGACAAGGGATTAGACTCAGAAAACCGAAAATGCTTTGAATATTCACAGGTAATTGATCTTGATGATTTAAATATCGGCATGGGAAAACAACCCTTAAAAAGCCAGATATTCCTTCTTCGGGCGGAAAACCCGAGCGAAAAATGCACCATAATAACCTACGCTCCGCAGGGTGATACTCTTCCGCCGAAAATTGAAATTACCGTTGTGGTAGTCGGCGGCGAAGAATATAAACCCAGAGAATATTCGCAAATCCCGAAATTTCAGGATACCAATACCATAACCATTAAAGGAACATGGGAAGAAGATTCAGTAGAGTTTTTAGATATACAAACGTATTTTTTACCCAACTTTGAAATTTTTGTAAACAATCAAAAAATGTCTGCGCTTAATATTGGCAATATCACTGTAACAGGACAGGGAAAGGGAACATGGGAAAAAAATATCACAGTCGGCTCCGGCACCGGACAGATGCCTGTTGATAAGCTTAAAGATTCTCTGGTAATCGGCGTGAATGTAAAAGACATAGGAGGCAATGTCGCCCAAGAC
>JAIRUC010000154.1 GCA_031254615.1 Treponema sp.
CCGGGTGTGTCGATTACGTTGATTGTATGGTCTTTCCATGTTACCTGTGTCGCCGCGGATTGAATTGTAATGCCGCGTTCACGTTCAAGCTCCATGTGGTCCATAGTAGCCCCCACTCCGTCCTTTCCGCGGACTTCGTGAATGGCGTGGATTTTTTTGCTGTAGAACAGAATACGCTCCGACAGGGTTGTCTTGCCCGAATCGATGTGCGCGCTGATCCCGATGTTTCGCATTCTGCTGGTATCAATGCTCATTGTTAATTTACTCCTTCTCCTTAATGAAAACTGTACTAAATGTTTAAGTATGCCAGAATATAGCAAAGATTTCAAAAAGTTGCAAGGGATAAATGTATGTCTGAAAGGTTTATAACAATATGCGTGGAGAGGGGCGGGGCGCGTGCCGGAAAAAATTTGCGAGAACCTGCTTACGAGCCCTCGTATCCTTCGGATACGCGGTCTCTCCAGCAGAGAACCGCAAAAATTTTTTTCCGGTACGCGCCCCGCCCCTCTCCGCGCTGGCGTTATTTGAGGCATACATTTCTAAAGCGGTCTGGGGGGAAGTTGGCAGCTCGTTGAGGCAATGTTGCTGTTTGTGAGCTTAGCGTGTTGATAATCTGCTAAACCTTCAAAAATTTATCAAATTCAATGTATCTACCAGGACAAAGAGCCGCTAAATGACAAGCCGGAAAGAAGAACAGTTTTTAATATTGAGGATGATACGGATGGTGTTTCTGTTCCTGAACCGGATGTGGAAGCGCCGGAAGAAAGCAGGTTTTGATAACCCCACGGCAGAAAAAACATTTTTTGCAAACCCAGTGAAAGCCGGCACCGGCTTCCGATGGGCAAAGACGGAAGCGCCGCTGACAATGACAGAAAAGCCGCTCCAAGACCGCTGATTTCAATGTTGAATTTTTCGGTATGCTCATTTCCGCCGAAGAGTTTTTTGTTTTTATATTGAATGTCCGCCTCTCCGTGATCGTAAAAAATATTCAGCGCGCCCAAATTAAAATTATAGCGGAAGATTCCATGATTATACCGGAAACGGAGCAATGCAAATCCGGCATGGGCTTTATAGCAGGCGTCCGTAATATTGAAGTAAAGATAGGGAAAAAGAAAATAAGGCTGGTTGGACGAAGTTAATGCTCCGTCAAGGGAAAGCCCGGCGTAAAGCCAGCCCAAAGTTCCCGAAAAAGCGGTTTTTTCGTTTTCCAGAGAAAATTGATAAAAGAGAGTGAGTGCATCAATGCCGGCGGCAAAGAGCGGCTCGTCTTCGTTGCTGATAATGTTCAGGTCTACTGCAAGACCGCGAAACCCAAGACTGTGCGCGTAACGGCTTTCCGTTGACAAAGAAATATCCAGCCCGTAACCCCAGACACAAGGAATCTGCGGCTTGCCGAAAAACCAGTACAAATCGCCGTCTTGCCATCTCGCCGTGCCGTACATAAAAACGGGAACAACGCTGAAACAACCGAACCGCAGGGGCGCCTCAATGCCGAAAAAATAGCCGTTTCCTCCGTCGTTGGAAATGGAGAATTCGTCCGTAACGACGCTAATCTGCGGCTGGTTAAAAAAACCGAAAGCAAGGGTGAGTCCTTCAAAAGGTGTGTAAGCGGGCGTTTCAGTGTCAGACGTTTTAACGCCCAACTGCCCCATAAATCCAAAGACGGAACCGTTTGCCAAGGGCAGGCTTGAAGATACTTCGCCTAAATCAAAATTCATGAAAAAATGCGGCGAAGGCCCGCCGGGAATTAAAGTGACGGCAAGGCCGCTGTGCCAATAAAACGAAGTTCCGTCGTCATCGACCCACAATGTGCCTGTTCCGGCGTGAACATTCCCGGAAACAGGGGCGGATGTTTCCTGCGCATCCAGAGGTGTAAAAAAATAAAAAAAGAGCCCCAACCACAGGGCTAAGGCTCTTTTTAAAAAAGTCACGAGTTTTTAGTTGTACCAGTCCCAGATAGTTCTAGCCCATGGGCGCGAGAAAAGCTCAATAACAGTATCCCCTAAATCTTCTGCGCCATAAACAATAATTTCTTTGATAGCGTCGGTCTTTAATTTAAACCCAATTTCGTCATAGTTATTAATACTTTCTTTACTGGTGATCTTGGTAGGGGTGGTGCTGTACCAGTAGTCCACTCCGTAGAATACCGGCGCAGTGCCTTTACCTGTTTGTTCGTTTTCAATCAGCTTGTCAATGGAAAGAAAACCGGGGGTAAAGAATTTGCCCAAATCAATTCCGAACAGAGAGCCAGCTTCTGTATTAGTATAGGTTGTAGCGGTGGAATTGTGTTCTTTCACATAAAATGTGCCGCCATTATTAATCAGAGTTTTGAATTGACTAAAACCGTCTTTGGCCCATTTGTATTCGCCTAAAGTGTCTTTGAAGCCTGAGGGAAGATTGTTGCTGGCGATCCACAAATCGTAGGCGGCAATAGAATCTTCAATGGCTTTGACAAAATCCGCTTTGGATCTTGCCATCATGCCGTTGTTCCTGTCTTTAAGGAAATTATTGCGCAGGGGAAGGTTTGCGGGGCTGCCAAAACTACTACTGTTACTCCAATATGCGCCGGATTTAAGGAAATTTACATCGGTGTTCCAGTCATAAGCGGTAATCCATTCCAGACTCGCCTTAACAATACGCAAAGCGGCAAACAGTACGTTTAATTCCGCCTTGCCGATGTAGACTGCATCTCCGTCAAAAATATCATCAATGCCGAAAGCGGCCAGCGTTTCTGCGTCCAGTCTGACTTCTCCGTTTAAGCCCGCTATCCGGCCGTAAGCATTTTCAAATTTTGTGCCAAAAACCGAAGAAAGCAGATCGTCTAACAGAGCGTTAAGCCCGGTTGTGTTTTTTTCGATAAGGTTGGCGCCCATAAGTAAAGCGAAAGTGCCGGGACTTTTCAGGTTTTGGCTTGTAAGAGACTCTTTGTATGCATCAGTACCGGTAAGCCACGTTGGTACATTCATGCCGGGGAGTTTTTCATCACCGCGGATTTCGTATATTGGTGTTTCGGAGACAAGGATATATGTACCGGATTGAGTCCAATAATATCCAGGAACGGTATAGCCGGTATAGTCATTACTATGGGGTTCAGAATCCCACCATTGATACCAGTGGTTGTCCGAATCCGAATAATAATAATCAAGATAGTCTTCATACGGTGTGGAAGTTACAAATGTATATGTATAATTCTCCCAATCCCAATAATAGTACCCTGCAGTTCCGGTACCCCAATTTGGATTGTAATCATACCACTCAACATACCTATCCAAACTATCGTCATAGTACGAATCCAACTGTCCATATCTCTGTGTTGTTTCTCCAAGGGTCATTACATATGGATTAAGTTGTTCATACTTATAGTATCCATCCTTCCTTTCCAGATCGTACTGGTCAAAAAACCAGCTATCGTCGCTGTCCCACCAATAAGCCTCATCATTTCCATCGTAATACCACCACTGTAATCTTTCATCGGTATATGTTTCCATCCAGTCAGGGGCGATAAGGGCGTTAATCGTACTGGGATAGCTTTTTAATCCCAGACGATTTTGCATCAGCGCTTTAACATTTGGGTCTACGGCAATAGAGGCAAGCTGTCCCAGAGTTGAATAAACTATCGCTGTCGGATTTTTTGAGTCTTTCCTGTAAGCGGCTTCAAAAGAGCTGATAGCAGTATCAATATCTCCGGATTCCAGCGCGGCGGTTCCTTCATCAACAAGGGTTTGTAAATCTTTTGGATTTGTCTGCTCTTTCTCTTTGTCATCTTCATTACAGCCGGCAAACACAAGCGCTGTAATTAGTAATGCAAGAGCTAGAAAACTAACGCGGCTTTTGCGGCCAAATTGGGGGGGGGGGGGGGGGGTAAGAGAATCGTAGGGAAAAAACGAGCCAACTGTTTTTTTGTTTTTTAGAGAAAAACCCGTGCTCTTGCAGGT
>JAIRUC010000260.1 GCA_031254615.1 Treponema sp.
TCGGACATGAAACCGTGGTTCGGCGTCATGAAGCATTTTGAAAAGCGGTCGGACAAAGTACGGATTGGTATCGTGGGCAAATACATGGAACTGCACGATGCCTACAAGTCGCTGTACGAAGCCCTGTTCCACGCGGGTCTTGAATGCGGCGTAGATGTGGAATTGGTTAAAATCGATTCCGCAGGGCTTGAAGGAACGGAAAATCCCGCGAACATCCTTGATGTCGACGGCATTCTGGTTCCCGGCGGTTTCGGCCAGCGCGGAATCAACGGCATGGTAAGAGCGTCGGCCTGGGCAAGGGAAAACAAAGTTCCGTATCTGGGCATTTGCCTTGGTATGCATATCATGGTGATTGACTGGGGCAGAAATGTTCTGAACTGGAGTGATGCGGATTCAACCGAGTTCAATCAAGACTCAAAACATCCGGTTGTGAGTCTTTTGGAAGAGCAGGTTAATATTACTAATTACGGAGGAACAATGCGGCTTGGCGCGAGCGAAACTGTAATTGAAAACGGAACTCACATTCTGGCGGCCTACGGCGAAAAACGCATAAGCGAGCGCCACAGGCACCGTTATGAATTTTCCAACCAGTACCGGGGCGAGATGGTTTCTTCCGGTCTTAAGCTGGCGGCATTTACCCCGGACGGCGCTTTGGTAGAATGTGTCGAATGGCCGGATCATCCGTGGGGAGTGGGGGTTCAATTTCATCCTGAATTTAAATCGAAGCCAACGGCGGCCTCTCCCCTTTTCAGGGAATTTATTAACGCGGTAAAAAATAACAAATGAAGAAAATCGCAATATGTTTTAATTGTATGATGCTTATTCTCTTTTTGGGCTGTACATTTGATTACGGCGAAAAAGAATCCTCCGACGAAGAACTGCCCGGCCTGATTATGGAAAATGTTGAATATGTGCGGGTAAGAGGCGCAGACCCAAAAGCAAAGTTTCAGGCAGACCGTGCCGAACGTTACGACAAACAAGGGGTAATGAGGATACAAAATCTTATATTTGAACAATACGGCGGCCGTGGCGAGGAAATTAACGCACAGGGAATCGCGGGATATGCTTCGGTGGAAATTGATTCGGGAGACATATTCATGGATCAAAATGTCAGAATCGAAGTGGAAACCGAAGATATTATAATCGAAACAAACCAGCTTGAATGGAAGGATGAACCGCATATCCTTTCCACTCCGGAAGACAACGAGGTAAACATATATCAGGAAAACGGGACAAGTTTTACCGGTGTCGGTCTTTATGTAGAAGCGCGCAGGCGTCAATGGGAATTCAAAGGTTATGTAAACGGCTTATTTGTTCACGAAGAAACTGAGGAAGATTCCGGAGAAGAAACAGAGCTGTCTGAGGATGATTTATGAAAAAATATCATATAATTTTTCTGTTATGCTGTCCGCTTTTGTTTACATCGGCGGATAAATTTACTTTTAAGGCAGACAAAATGTCCGGCACTAAAGCGCTGGGACGCGAGACCACCATATTAACCGGAAATGCCGAAGTCAAATCGGATAACCTTCTGCTCCGCGCGGAAAGAATAGAGATTCAGGGAGACGACAGTCAGTTTATTGACTGCTCCGGCAATGTTTGGGGTTTTGAAGAAGAGAAAGAAATTCTGTTCTACACCGACAGGCTCCGCTATGACAGAAAATTAAAAATAGCTCGACTGGAAGGCAACTCAACTCTTGAAGACAGGAAAAACGCGATTGTCGCAAGAGGACGTTTTATCGAGTATGACGATGAAAACGAAATCACCGTATTCCAAATTGCCATCCGCCTGTTCAAAGACGATATGGTTTGCCGTGCGGAACACGCGGTTTATCACCGTACCGAAAAACTGCTCGATTTGACAGGCTTTCCTATCGTATACAAGAAGGACGATGAATTCCGTGCGGATAAAATCCGCGTAGACTTGGACACCGACGATGTAATCATGGAAGGCGCTGTCTCGGGGACAATAAAGAATTAAGGTCTATGGAAGAAATCAAAATACTTCCAAATGTAAATACTCCGGAAAAAACAGATAATCCCGAAATAGTCGCGGCCATTGTTTCGGCAATATACACTAATGAAAATAAACTTGAACTTTTTGCGCCACAGAGACGTAAAGTCCCCGAAGCGCAAGGGCCGGAAATTCATACGCTTGGCGTATCCAGTCTGCGAAAAAAATTCGGGCGCAAGGAAGTTGTCCGCGGCGTGAATTTTTCAATGCAGAACGGCATAGTAGCCGGATTGCTGGGTCCCAACGGAGCGGGGAAAACCACTATCTTCTATATGATTGTCGGCTTCTACCAGCCCACTCAGGGAATTGTTACAATGGACGATGTTGACATTACCGACAAACCGATGTTCCGCCGCGCAAGACTTGGCATTGCCTATCTTCCGCAGGAAGCATCAATCTTTCGCAAACTTACCGTAGAAAAAAATATCATGGCCGTCCTAGAAAGCCGGAGGGACATAGACTTAAATCAGAAAAAGGAAAAATTGGAAAACCTGCTGGATGAATTCGGCATAGGCCGCATACGCAAGCAGTACGGGTACACTCTTTCCGGCGGAGAGAGGCGGCGTACCGAAATTGCCAGAGCCCTTGCCACCGAACCAAAATTCCTGCTTCTTGACGAACCTTTCGCCGGAATCGACCCAATCGCCGTTTATGAAATCAAGCAGATTATCCGCCGGCTTGCCGAAAAAGGCATTGGCATCCTGATTACCGACCACAATGTCCGCGACACGCTGGAAATAACCAACGAAGCGTTTATCATCGCCGACGGAAAAATCGTCGCCCACGGAGACCGTGACGAAATTCTGAATAACGAGATGGTTCGTGAAGTATATCTGGGCAGTGAATTCAAAATGTAATCACCTCAACATTTTATAGAAAATTTCAAAAAAATCGATTTTTTAGATATTTTCCGGTAAAAATAGCCAGTTTTTAGAGATTCTCCCACATTATTTGCTTGACACTACATATGTTTATAGTGTACTGTTTTAACTGGATTTGAATTATTTTCGGTATAGGGGTGAAGCGATGAGTATAATACTCTGGATAGTCCTCCCTCTTGCCGGGTTGACCTTAGGCTGGATAATTAGATGGCTATATGCCAGATTTCAACTTACAGCAACGGAGCAATTTGCAGAGCGTATAAAACATGATGCAATAAAAGAAGCTGAAGCAAAGAAGAAGGAGATTCTTCTTGAGGCGAAAGAACAGGTAATCCGTGAAAGGAACCAGCAGGAGAGAGAAACCCGGGAGCGCAGGGCTGAATTACAGCGGTATGAACGCCGCGTTGTACAAAAAGAAGAGGCGATAGATAAAAAGACCGCTCAACTTGAGCGGACTGAACAAGTGTATGTTGAAAAGGAGAAGGCCTTTCAACAGCGGGAAGACACGCTTTCCAAAGAGGAACAGCGTTACCGGGCAGAGCTTGA
This sequence comes from Treponema sp., assembly GCA_031254615.1. Taxonomy (GTDB): domain Bacteria; phylum Spirochaetota; class Spirochaetia; order Treponematales; family Breznakiellaceae; genus WQXQ01. Next base: position 3,442 of record JAIRUC010000260.1, read on the forward strand.
GCGTATTTCGGGGTTAACCTCCGAAGAAGCCAAAGCTCTGATTATTCAGGACCTTGAAAACGAAGCCAAACATGACGCTCAGTCGTTGATCAACAAGATCGAGCAGGAAGCCAATGTTACGGCCGAAAAAAAGGCGCGTGATATTCTGGTTACAACGATTCACCGGCTGGCGACAGATGTTACCGGCGACGTGACCGTAACCACCGTAACCCTGCCCAATGATGAAATGAAGGGGCGGATTATCGGACGTGAAGGCCGCAATATCCGTACTTTGGAAACACTCACGGGCGCGGACATCATCATTGACGATACTCCCGAAGCGGTAGTTATTTCGTGTTTTGATCCGGTACGGCGGGAAATCGCAAAAATCGCGCTCGAAAAACTTATTCTGGACGGACGGATTCATCCTGCCCGGATTGAAGAAATCGTTATCAAGGTCAGTAAAGAAATTTCCCAAAAGATTTTTGAAGAGGGCGAGAAGGTTCTCTTTGACATGGGCATCCACAACATCAAGCAGGAGGCTATCCGTGCATTGGGGCGGCTGTACTTCCGTACCAGTTACGGGCAGAACGTACTTCAACATTCAAAGGAAGTGGCTATTATCGCGGGTATGCTGGCAGCCGAAGTCGGCGCCAACCGTGAGCTTGCAAAGCGCGCCGCCCTTCTGCACGATATCGGCAAAGGAAACGAGTCGGACTCGGATTTGAACCACGCTGAAATCGGCATGGATATGGCGCGTAAAATGGGAGAAGACCCGCGTATTATAAACGCGATAGGCAGCCACCACAACGACATTGAGCCGACCAGTATTGAAGCTGTCATTGTGCAGATTGCGGACGCGATTTCCGCGGCACGCCCAGGAGCGCGAAAGGAAACTCTGGACAACTATATGAAGCGCCTTGAAAATCTGGAAAATATCACTTCCGGCTTTAACGGCGTAGACAAAGCCTTCGCAATCCAGGCCGGCCGCGAACTGCGCATCATGGTAAACAACGAAACCCTTACCGACGACCAGACAAGGGAGTTGGCAAAAGAAATCGCCAAAAAGATCGAAACAGATCTTCGCTATCCGGGACGCATAAAAATAACGATGATTCGCGAAACGCGGATTACGGAGTATGCAAGATAGTGTGTTGAGGGGATGTATGCCTGACGTTTTTTAGTTAGGCATACATTTGTTAGTGATTTATTTTTCCCGTTTTCTGGCATATATCTTATTTTTCCACTTATTCAACCATTCGCCATTATACCGAAAGTATGATAAAATCCTCTCAGATGTACACTAGGGAAATACAGGCTCCAATAGCCTCGCCCATTCAGGATGGAGTTCCCCTGTTTGGGACGTGGAACAGGGCTTTTGAAAAAGTAGATTTACAGGAAATACACAGGCCATTTCGGTATCCTGTGCCGCGTTGGGTAAAGGGCTTAAGGATAAAGGAATGGGAATGTTTTAGCGCCCATGATGATAAATTCGCGCTGGAAGCGCTTTTTTGTAATGTAAAATTCTACCGGATGGCGCAGGTTTTGCTCTATGACAAGGAAAATGACAAAAAGTTTCTCTTTAGAAAAATAAAACCGGGTACGGGCTGGCATCTTCCTCAAAACCTTGCGAACGCTTCGGTAGACGGCTATTCTTCCCACTTTTATTTCCGTATCCATAGCTGGCTTGACGCCGGTACTATAAGGCTGGACATCAATGTTGAAGCCACGCGCCGACATCCTTCGTTAACCATCCACCTTGCCTATAATGTAAGCAGTCAGGATGTTACGCCAATGGCGGTTTCTCTGGGAATAACCGGACAACGAAGTATGTACGCCTATAAAGCGCTTGCTCCGGTACGGGGTGACATGGTTCTTGGAGGGAGGCATATTGGTCTGAAGCAAGACACCTGTTCCGGCTTTTTCTGCGACTATAAGGGTTATTTTCCATATCGAATGCATACTACGATTTGTTCCGCGATAGGTTTTGATGAAGAAAACAGGCGGTTTGGCTTCAATATTGCCGAAAATCAAACTAGGGAAACAAACAAGAATAACGAAAACGCATTATGGGTAAACGGGCAGTTGACCCCTTTGCCGCCGGTGCTGATAACCCAGCCGGGCGGCCCCGAAGCCGGCTGGGTTATCCAGGATGTTGAAGGTATGGTAGATTTGACATTTACGCCAAAGGAGCAAAACAAAAACGGGATGAATCTTATTTTTACCCATGCCGAGTTAAATTTTCCGATGGGGTATTATAACGGTATGCTGATGAATTCCGAAGGGAAGAAAATACAGATAAAAAATATTTTTGGGATAGGAGAAAAACTTTATTTACGGGTGTAATTATGGCAAAAAAAGATAATGCGATTTATGCGCCGGGCGAGCTCAGCAACCTGCGGGACAAGTTGGGCGTTACGGATCAAGCCGAAGCGAAACGTATGGCTCAGGTTCTTGGCGGCGAGGTGGGAGTTGAACGGGGCATAGAGACAGAGAATGCAAAAAATAAAAAGAAAGATGTTACCACAGGCGGCAGACGCGGCCGCAGGGTAGATGTTGCCGGTGATGAACTGGACGACAGAAGCGCAAGAATCAGGGCCAGAACCGATGTGTTTCCCGGAGATGATCCTACAGTACCCGCAAAATTAAATTACAGAGAAAGGGTCAAAATAGATCAGCTTTCCGGTCAGCTTTTCTTTGAAATTAAAACTTCCTTTCAGGTTCTTATTTCTGTTTTTTCTTTTTTTAGAGAGCCTGTAGACTATGTAAGTTCCCGTTTTGTAACCAAACGGATGAATGAATATTACAATAAGATTGAAAGGCTTGTAACAGCGTTAAGAAATATTCTTCCAAAGAACAATACAAAACGCAATAACCAGTTAAAAAGGGCGAATCCGTTTGTTTTTAAGGTACTGGATACCATACGCAGCTGGGATATAGAGAAAATTGCAAGTAACATAGCTCAATTACAGTCCCATCCGCGCGCTGTAAAAGCTTCTGATTTTACCGAAGTTTTAAGACTGATTTATAAACCGCTGTACGCTCTTTCGGATTTGAATATCGAACATATAAAATCCGCTTTTAAATTACTTTATAAAATCCTTTATATCGAAAGCCCCATGGACGCGAAAGAAAAATATCAGGATGTTATTCGCAACATTATAGCGTCAGTTGTGGAGATCCGGCGGGATGTTCAATTTGGAATGTATCCGCTGTTAATGAAATTAATTTCTGACCGTTTTATTCCTTACGAGCGGTTCTTCACGGAACGCCGCCGGTGCTTTATGGCTTTTTTGAATGTTACCGCATCGGAACAACTGTCCGCGGCGGAATTAAACACTCAGCAAATTGACAGCATGGATGTAGAAACCCTGCAGAAAAATGAAAGCGATGACGAACAAATTAATGAAACAGAAAAACTTGACGTAGAGACTGTTCAGGAGGAAGAAGACCCCAACGATCCAAAGGTAATTGAGCGCAAGGCAAAACAAGAAGCAGAAAGAGCGGAGCGAAGGGCGTTAGAACAGGGAAAATCGGCGCTGGAAGCCCTGTTCCCAAAAGTCGGCTGGGAAAAACTTGATGAGCACCCTGATCTTTATCCGTATTTTGCAAATGTATACAACATGAAGCACGGCTTTGAGTTAATTTCTCCTACAGACCCGCTGCAGCAGACTTCAATATTGATGCATATACTGGACGATCTTTTTATCGGAATGCGTTATGTGACATTCGGGACGATAATAGGCCCGGACGGCAAGGTGATAAGGTTAAGCGAAGATATGTCGGAAATTGCCAATAACTGGCGTGTGTATATAGAAGACAGTTTCTTAAAAGAGTATCTTCCGCGTTTAGGGGAATATTGCCGTATGCTGGAAAATTCCGAAGAGGGAAGATCGTCCATTTACGCAAAAAAAATCATGAACGAACTCCAGTGGATTAGACGGCTTTATTTTCTCCCATATTATAGATTTGAATCCGTCGGGCCGCCGCCTTTTACAAAACAGGATATTGTCCCGATTTATACTCAAATAAGAAAACTTCGAAAATACCTGACTTCGATTGCAGTGGGTATTGAACAGGGTATGCGCGTCGGCGGAGCTGCCGCCAAAGCCGCCTGTGACGGAATCGTAAACCCATGGGAAGCCTACAATTTTCAAATTCCAAACCCTGTATCAAGGCGGCTGGATATGATGATTCCTCAGGAAAGAAAAATAAACGCAACGCTTATTTTCTTTTCTCTGTCGGCCGTTACGGTACTGGACTACCTTATAAACAACGAGAACAGCTGGTTTTACTCAAATCATTCCGGACCGTTTTTTAGAAGTGTCAGGGACGAAGGAATTATCCCAATATTTGGCGTGGACGAAAAACTGGACGCCGAAAAAATATTCAAGGAATCTTTGAAGAAAGTTAACAGTTAGCAGTGAACAGTTAATTGTTCTGTTGTTTAGTTCTCTGCGTGAAAGCATTATGATTAATTTTCGTACCAGAACACTATTAACTATTAACTGTTAACTGTTACACGGGCAGTAACTGCACTTCCGTGCCAAACGCTTTTGCAGCCTGCTCCGCGGCTTTTAATCCTGCGATAATTACAGAGCCCGTCACTTCTCTTGAGCCAAGCGCCGAAAAAGCGGCCGCTATGTCCGCGGTTGAAGTTGAAACAAGGCGCTCCAGTTTTCTCTTGCGGTAACTGTCTTCGATACCGTAAAGGAAGCGGTAAAAATCAATCAGACCGTTTTCGGCATTTGTTCTTGGACGCGTTTCCTTCGCATAACAGCCGATAATGTTTTTTACAAGGTAGTCTTCTGTAAAATCGCCGTGTGCGCCGTTTTTCAGTATCGCGGAAAATATGTCCAGCGAGCGCAGGGGGTTGGGGTCGCGGTAGGTCGCGACGGAAACACAGTTTTCAAGGCTGTCGCTGGTCGCGAATGCGCCGTAAGCGCCGCCCTTCATGCGTATATCCTCCCAAAGCGCCCCTGTGGAAAGCTCGTGAGTCAATACCATTTCCGCGATTTGCTCGGCAGTGTCAAAGACGGCTGCGTTCATTGTCCGCGCCGCAAAACCAATTTGCAAAGAGGGGGATGCGTAAACTTCGGATGTCTTTGAGGAAACGGCGTGAACGTGAGATACGGAAGCGCGTGGAGCGGGGACGCGAGGCGCTGGTGCGCCAAATCTGCCGAATCTTTGCGAAAGTTCCGCGCCTGCTGCCTGCAAAGCGCAGCCTGTCAGATTGGCGATAAGACCCGCGCCGGAAATTTTTTCCTGCAAATATTTTAACTTTGCGGCAACCAATGCTGTGTCATACTCCGCAAGGCGGTGGGCAAACTCTATCTGAGAAAGCCCGCTCCATGTTTCTTCTGTTCCCTTGCAGAAAGAATTGCGCCGTCCCGCCTTGGTGGAGGCGTAATGATGTCCCATAGGAGCGAGGCTTGAACAGAGTTCGTTCTTCATTTCCAAAACAAGGTCGGTTATCCTGTCGTGATCTGAAAAATCTGCCTCGCAGATCAGGCGAAGGACAAGGTCCATAGACGGCGCGATTTTTTCGTCAAGGCACTTTAAGCGGAAAATGAGCCAGTTGCGGCCGGACAGGTCAAAAAGACCCGACGCGGTTTTTAAATACTTGTCCGTGCCCGCGGCGGCAGAGCCTGTGTGCAATACCGCGTTAAAGCCGCCGGCTGTACGCGCCAGCAAACTTGACACTTCACCGTAATCCATGCCGGGAAGACCCACGGAAACAATCGCTCTGGAAAAAAACGGCAGCCACAAATAATCTTCGGCAGGCAAAGTGTCTACGGGAAAAGCCAAGTCCGTGTATGTTATTCCGTTTGTGTAAAGTTCATGGCACAGCGCCGGTATTCCGCGCAGATCCTCGTGACGGCGGTCGATAATGTCGCTTTCGGCTTCAAGGTCGTTACGCGAAAGATGCGGGATTGAGGCGAGCGCCTGCGGGGTGTCAGCTTCACTTTGGATTTTTTCCAGCTCTTTGGATTTTTCGATAATGCTCCGGCGCGCCTGTGCGCTCATATTTTTTTCGATATCGGCTAACTGCCGCGAAAGTTTGTCTTCCTGCTTCTGCAAAAAATCTTCCTTTGGTTCAAGAATTACAAGAGCGCGGTGCGGGTTATCCAGAAAATATTTTTTTATAAGTTTTTCAAAATAGCGGCTGTCGGCGGCAAGATTCTCTTTTATCTTTGCCATCGACGGCAGAAGAAGCAGACTTTCCCATGGCTTGCAGCCGTGCAGCCACGAGCGCAGGGAACGGCGCATCCAGACGAGGGAGAATGGCCCTCCCGAACGGCGGATTTCCCTTTGCGAGAATTCCATAGATAAAACAGCCGCTTCCGTTTCCTCCGGCGGTATGCCTTCAACAACAAGCCTGTTCAACTCATCCATGATAAGTTTTTCAATCTTCTGTCCCATCTGCTCTATGTCACCGCTTACACCCTTCAAGCCTGCGACAAATAACGTTTCTCTGATTTCGCCTTCAAAACCGGATACAGGTGTAATGTCCTCTCCAAAACCGGATTCAATTAACGTCCGTGTCAGGGGAGAGCCGTCGTGTCCCAATAAAATTTCCGTAAGAGCGGCTAACGCGATACTTTCATCGACATCGTTAACATCGGAACAAAGCCATGAAATAAATACTGTCGCTTTCGATTCGCCGCCTGCAGGGCACGGAACAACAAATTTTTTCGGCTCTTGCCAGCGTTCGGTTTTGTTCACAGGCGCGCACGGTTTTCCGGCTTCAATCTTTGAAAAAAATTGATCGTTCAGGTACAAAAGCTGTTTTTCCGTCGGTATGTTACCCGCAAGAAACACCCTGCAATTCGCCGGTGAATAGCGGCCGCGGTGAAAATCTTTTAAGCCTTCCCACGTTAGCTCCGGGATTTCTTGCGGGTCGCCGCCCGATTCAAAAGCATAGGGAGTACCGGGCAGGATTGCCTTTACCGACCAATGCGCGGCGTATGAATCGAGAGCGGAATAAGCGCCTTTCATTTCGTTGTAAACAACTCCGGTGATAGAGAGTTTTCCGTCTTCATACTCGTACCTGTGGCCCTCCTGCATAAATGTCCATTCGGGAAGCAGAGGATTAAAAACAGCGTCGCCGTACACCGACATCAAATTAAAATAATCGTGTTCGTTGGTGGAGCTTGCCGGATATATTGTTTTGTCCGGAAAGGTTATCGCGTTCAGAAAAGTCTGAAGGCTTCCCTGCGCAAGAACGATAAACGCGTCTTTTAGCGGATAACGCTGTGAGCCGCAAAGAACCGAATGTTCAAGAACGTGAGGCGCTCCTGTGTTATCCTGCGGAAAAGTTTTAAAGGCAAACGAAAAAAGATTTTCGCTGTCATCATTCAACACATGAAAAACCTCGGCGCCGCTTTTTTCATGCTTTGCCCAAATTCCTGCGGCTTGCAGTTCTTCCATTTCAATTACGTCAAGAATGACAAACCCGCTGTCCAGTGTCTGCCCTTTTCTAAGATTTGTCTTTGCTGTTGTACTCATATAAAAATATCCTTATCGCTGTAAAGTATAATATCCCCGTCTTCACGGGCTTTCCTGAACCATGAAAGAAATTCCCCGGCGGCCGCGTCGCAATCGCGCTTGGGAACCGCGCCGAGGATTTCAAATTCTTCGCGGATTAATTTTCTGCGTCCTACAGAAACGCAGGACAGTATTTTTTCGCAGAATTGTTTTCCCCTGCCCTTCATTAAAATCGCAATTTCCTGATCGGACATAAGAGCAAGTTTTTGCTGTATCGACCGGTCGACGGTATACACAACATCGTCAAGCGTGTAGATTTTTTCTTTCAGGCTTTTTCCGAGATCGGGACTGCTCTGCTCCAGTTCGCTGATGATCTTGTCGCCAAAGTCATAATCGCCCTGTTTTAAAATCGCGGCTAAGGCTTGCATGCCGTCAATTTCAATATCTCCCGCTCCTCCGGAAATGTTACGCGCCTTTTCTTTTAATCCCGCCGTTACCTGCTCCAGCACTTCGGGAGAAATTTCTTTTTGATACGCGATGCGCTTTAAAACTTCCGGCTTGGTGTCTGGCGGAAGCTTGCTTATAGTTTCCGCGGAAAGTTTCGGCGGCAGGCGCGAAAGGATCAGCGCGATTGTCTGCGGCGATTCCGGTTTTAAAAGCATAACAAGCTGTTCCGCGGAAAACTCTTCTAAAAAACTGAAAAGGTTTTCTTTGGAAGCGGGGATCGCCTTGTTAAGAATAGCCTCGCCTTTTTCCGGCCCCTTTGCGGCGTAAAGTATGCGCCGTGCGGCTTCTATGCCGCCTCTCGACTTTCCCGAAAAAATATACGGCCTGGAAAAAAGGTTGTGAAACTCTGCAAGAATCTTCTCCCCTTCTTCCGGTTTGATTGTTTTTACAAGAGCTATTTCTTTGGATATTTCCTCAACTTGATCCGGGTCAAGCTCTGCGAGAATTTCCGCCGCCTGCTCACTGCCGATAAGAATGAGAAATTTTGCCACACGGCGGTATTTGGATTCCGGATGTTTGCTGTCCTCTTCTTTGTCACTGCCTGGTTTTGATTTGCGAACATAAACCGGCGGCGGGTTTTCCGGAAACGGGGTTGGCGGATTATTTTTCAAGTTGATGGTCTGTTTGTACAAATCAACGCCATGCCGCATTATATTTCCCATATTTAAATATTGTATTACAATAAACGTGTAATTGATAGATACGGAAAGGAGACTTGCAGATGAAATTTGCGCCGTTTGTTGTTTTGTTTTTCTTGTCCGCCATGAATGTCTTTTCCATGGGAAACGGGCAGGCAGCGTCTAAGCCTGCTTCCAATCCTTCCCAGCTTGAACAAACAAGCGGCAGAGCGGAACAGGTAATGAAAGCGCTTCTTACCGCTTACCCAAACCAAATTGAGCGCCTTGAATTCCGAAACGATGATTGGGCTGTGTTACTGCGCGGCACATGGTTTTATTTTGCGGACGGAAGAATGCTGCCGGAAAATCTTTTGGGAAGTGCCGCAAATATTAATCCTCAGCCTTTTTACAATTACCAAAAAGATTTGCCCGCATGGAAAGAACCAAGCCCTGAAGAAGCCGCCAGATACAGAACAATGGCAAGTAACAGAAACCAGAACCCCTTGCGGCGTTCCCCTCATTTCTTTGACACTCTTTGGCGGATAAACAATCACGATGAAGCATACCAAAGAGTAAAGACAATTCATTTTTTGGGAAGACCGGTAAATGTTCATTATTTAATTATGGAAAATCTGGCTCTTGTAGAAGAGCGGATTCTTGCCGCCGCAAAAGCAGACCCGCAGGTTCAAACATGGATAAACAATATCAACACGCTGGAAGGATGGACATGGCGCGACATTGCACAAACACAATCGCGGTCATTTCATGCCTACGGACTGGCTGTCGATCTTCTTCCCAAATCGTTAGGCGGCAGGGAAACATACTGGCTTTGGGCCGCGCAAAAAAAACCTGATTGGTGGAACATATCGTATAACGAAAGGTATCATCCGCCGGCAGAGGTGATAAAAGCGTTTGAAACTTACGGGTTTATCTGGGGCGGCAAATGGCTGTACTTTGATACAATGCATTTCGAGTACCGTCCGGAAATCCTTATATTAGGCGGGATGCCGCCGGAAATGCGTAGGTAATTTGTAATGAAGTTGTTTAGAAACTGAAGTTTCTAAACAACTCTATTTTACATTTTTGTATTATTTAATTATAAATCCCTACAGCGACAAATTTTATACCGGTAGTTATTTGTTTATTTTTTATTATAAACGAAAATATAATAATGAAAGAGAAAATTGACGAAAAATATATCTTTAATTTGATTAGCAGTAACATTAAACGTTTAAGGGCACTGCAAAATTTTTCGCAGTTAGACCTTTCGATTAATACCGGTCTTACACATAACTTTATCAATGACATTGAGAACCGCAAAAAAGGAATTTCCGCAAGATCTCTGGCAAGCCTTTCAAACGCGCTGAATGTTGAACCCTATCAATTTTTCCTGCCCGAAGGCATTTCCGGAGGCGATATGATGATCTATGTAAAAGACTTTAACGATTCACTTCAGAAGGTTGTTTCCAATCTGACCGAACAGTACCTTACCAAAGACAAGAAAAGCAAGTAGCCGCCGGGACGCGATCCCGCATATTGCCCCCGTCAGTGTCTTGACTAAATCTCAATTTTTCATCATCTTAAAAATATGAGTCGAGGTCATACACCTGTGGGTTTTGTTCTTCCCGGTGAATACCGGAAACCGGCAGAACGCCTGTTTCCTGATGATGGGTATTCCAAGGGGAAGAACCCGGATTTAAAGTCCGCTGCCGCATTTGCAAAGTCTCTGGGTATAGACGTTGATTATCAGCGTCTGCTTTCTCTTGATAAAACCAGCGGGGATTTGCGCGCGTTTCTGGAGCATTTTCAAAATAATCTTGACCTGCTGATTCAAAAAACATGGGTCGAAAAATCCGATGAAAAGCGCAAAGAGCATCTTCAGGACAGAATACCGGTTTTTATGGGCTTAATTGACAGCATGGACTATCTGAAAGCGATTGACGAGTTCGCTTCGATTCTTGAAGAACTGGCGTTTCTCTTTTTTGGCATCCAGAGCAGCAAGAATGACTTCACCGAGTATACTTTCCGCATAGACGCGCAACTGGGGCTTTTTTGGTGGTACGGCGCAAGACTTTATATGATGAAAGAAAAAAATAAAAAAATCAGCCGGGATGATAAAGCCCTGTGGGGAATCCTACTCATCGGCCTGTGTTATCTGACGAATTTTTAGGAGCGCCAATGTCTGTTGAAGAAAACAATACCGCCGGCGCCGACTTTATAAGCGAATTTATAAAAGAAGACTTGGTTGACGGCCGCTTTGATTGTGTCCGCACCCGCTTCCCGCCCGAACCTAACGGCTGGCTTCACATCGGCCACTGCAAGGCGTTCAATATCGACTTTTCCATGGCACAGCGTTTCGGCGGCAAGTGCAATCTGCGCTTTGACGACACCAACCCCGAAAAAGAAGACATCTCCTATGTCGAGGCGATTAAGCGCGATATAAAATGGATGGGCTACGATTGGGAAGATCGTGAATTTTACGCATCGGATTATTACGAGTACCTATACGAGATGGCAGTCAGGATCATCAAAAAGGGAAATGCCTATGTTGATGATCTGAGCGATACCGAGATGAGCGAGTACCGGGGGACAGCGGTGAAAGATAAAAACAATATCACCGTAACGCCGCCGGGAAGGAACAGTCCTTACAGAGACCGTTCTGTAGAAGAAAATCTTGACCTCTTTGCGAAAATGCGTGCGGGTGAATACCCGGACGGGGCAAAAACCCTGCGGGCAAAAATCGACATGACCCATCCTAACCTGCTGTTACGCGATCCTGTAATGTACCGCATACGCCGCGAAACCCATTACCGTACCGGCAACGCCTGGTGTATCTACCCTATGTATGATTTTCAGCATCCGCTTTCCGACGCAATAGAAAAAATAACCCACTCTCTGTGTTCACTGGAATATGAGATTCACCGTCCTTTGTACGACTGGTTTATCCGCGAAGCGGAAGTTTTCCCATCGCGCCAGATAGAATTTGCCCGCCTCAACTTGAGCTATACTGTTATGAGCAAACGCTGGCTTTTAAAACTTGTGCAGGAAAAATATGTCGCGGGCTGGGACGATCCGCGAATGCCAACAATAGCCGGCCTTCGCCGCCGGGGTTATACTCCCGAAGCGATACGCAGTTTTGTTTCACAGATTGGAATCGCAAAGACGGACAGCATGGTAGACATCGCTTTTCTTGAATACTGCCTGCGTGAAAATTTAAACAAAAGGGCTTTGCGCGTAATGGCGGTCTTGCGCCCGCTCAAACTGATTATAGAAAACTGGGACGGCGAAACCGAAGAAATGGAAGCGGTAAACAATCCCGAAGACGAAAGCGCAGGAAAACGCCTTGTGCCGTTCTCCCGCGAACTGTGGATTGAGCGCGAGGATTTTGAAGAAGTCCCCCCTCCTAAATATTTCCGGCTCTTCCCCGGCAACTCCGTCCGCCTGCGTTACGCGTACATTGTTACCTGCACCGGCTTTGACAAAGACGCCGCCGGCAACATTACAGCAGTGCGCTGTACTTACGACCCGCAGACAAGAGGCGGCAACGCTGACAGCTCCGCAGCCTTCGACAACAAAAAAATAAAGGGGACAATCCACTGGGTCAGTGCCGCACATTCCGTGCCAATACAGGCGCGCATTTACGATTATCTGTTCGGCGTAGAACGCCCAATGGAAATCGCTCCGCGCCCCGACGGCTCACCCGGCGAATTTACCGACAACTTAAACCCCAACTCGCTGGAAGTAATTGAAAACGCATGGGGTGAACCTTCGCTGGCGAACGCTTCGCCGGGCGCGATCTTTCAGTTTGAACGGCTTGGCTATTTTGCCCGCGACCCGGACACAGGCGCGGACGGACGACCTGTCTTTAACAAAACGATTGGCCTTCGCGACACTTGGGCAAAAATAGCGAACAAGGCTTAGGCGATTTATGGATGTAATTGAAGTAATAAAAAAGCGTTACAGTTACCGGGGTCCGTATCAAAACACGCCTGTCCCCCGCGAGGATTTGAAAAAAATACTTGAGGCAGGTCTTGCCGCTCCTTCCGGCTGCAACAAGCAAACGACATCGCTCATTGCTGTTGATAATCCCGAATTGGTAAATTCCATAACAAAGCTGATAAAGAAAAACGGTTTTTCCGGCCAAAGCGCGCCTGCAGGCATTTGTGTCTTAACACAGAAAATACCAGCCTATGACGACAAATATTTTTATATGCAGGACTACTCCGCCGCTATCGAGAATATTCTGTTAGCCGTTACCGCTCTTGGTTACGCAAGCTGCTGGATCGAAGGGCAAGTCACCGAAGATTCCGAAACTCAAAAACAGATAGCGAATATGCTTAATATTCCAGCGGAGTATACTGTTGTCGCATTTCTGCCGATCGGTATTCCGAAAGCGGAAGGCAGACGGCCTAAATACAAAGCCTTTTCGGAACGCGCGTGGGTTAATGCTTTTGGCAGCGCCACTTAGTCAATAAGTAAACTTTAACCACGTAGTTTTGGTACGAAAATAGTCCTTATTTTTTGTGTAACTCCAAGCTATCGCACATAGCCGAACCCCACGGTTAAATTCCTATCAATTTAACACACATACTGCTTAACACACATATTGCTGTTTGCTATTTCTGGATTGCTTTTTGGATTTTTTTTGTTGACAGCTTATTTCTTCGGTGAGACAATTTTATGTATGGATGTAAGAAATATCATCCAACAAATCATAGGCCGTTAATCCGGGCTATGACAGTCTTATCCAAACTATTTCAGGAGGAGATTATGAGAAAAGTACGGAACCTTGCCATTTTTGTAATGGTATTGTTAATCGGCGCCGGTACACTGTTCGCGGGCGGCGGCGCACAAGCAGGGGGACAAGCTGTTACAGGTTACACCCTGCCGCGGAATGAAACTCTTTACTTTAACGGCATTCAGTGGGGCGCTCCACGGGGTAATAGCCCCTATGCAAATAACAACAACGGTTTTGCCGAAAACGGTCATCGTCAGTTACAGTACGAGACCCTGTTTACCTACAACCTGCTGGACGGAAAGCTCTATCCGCAAATCGGCGATTCCTATTCATGGAGCGGTCAGACATTGACCGTTCAGCTCAACAAGAATGTTAAATTTTCTGACGGTACTCCCTTAACCGCTGACGATGTAGTATATTGCTTCGACTTAGCGAAGAAATACTCCATTGGGCCTTCGGGATTCTGGACGTATCTCGAAAGCGTTACCGCGCAGGGCGGCTATACAGTCGTATTCCAGGGGAAAGCGCCGCCCAATTTTAACATGAAGCAAATGGAACAGGCTATCAGCGAATTTTCCATTACTTCAAAAGCCTATTGGGAAGGAAAGCTGAAATCCGGCGATCTCGGTACCGGAACGGCGGACCTTATCAATTTCATGGGATGGGACTGCATCGGAACAGGTCCGTATAAGCTGTTCTATTATGACGAGACAAAACTGGTAGCTGTCAGAAATGACGATTACTGGGGCAAACATTCTTCCCGTTACGGGAAACTTCCCGCGCCGAAATATGTCGCACATAACGGTTATAAAGACAATGCGACAGGCGACGAAGCTTTCCGCAGGGGCGAAGTTGATATGTCTCAGCAGTTTATCGCACAGGTAAATAAAATGTGGGAAGGCGGTGCGCCGGTTGAAACTTATATTCCCCAGCCTCCGTATTATATGCCGGGCGTTATCCCGATGATTATTTTCAACACCCAACGTCCCGGACTTAACGATAAAGCAGTGCGCAAAGCTATCGCAATGGTTCTTGATTACGATATGATCGGAACCAACGCCATGTCAGGCTACACCGCGAAGAAACAAGCGTCCATGATGCTGCCGCTTCCCTCGGAGCAGGCGCTGATTGATCTTGCCGCCCTGAAACAATACCAGTGGGAAGGCATTGATGTCACCGGCGCAAATAAACTTCTTGATGACGCGGGCTGGGTAAGAGGCGCGGACGGTATCAGAGCCAAAGGCGGCACAAGGCTTGTCTTTAGGGCTGAATGTCCTTCCGGCTGGTCGGACTGGAACGCTTCACTGGAAGTAGTCGCCCAGGCGGGCAGGCAGATTGGTATGAATATTACTACCTATTTCCCGGAAGCGCCGGTATGGTCAGACGACAGATTTAACGGCAACTTTGACATTATTATGGACAGCCCCGGCGGTCAGGGAATCAGTTCTCCATGGAGCAGGGCTTACGCGGTAATGTACAGCAAATATCTTCCGGCGCGCGGAACTCCTAACGCGATAGGTAACTATGGCCGCTGGACAAACGCCCGTGCGGATGCGATCATCGACTTGATCCCAAATGAGACTGACGCTGCAAAACTTAAAACGCTTTGGACAGAGCTCAATCAAATCTACCTTGACGAGATGCCGGCTGCCGGTCTTATGTACAGACCTTGGGTTTTCCATACAGTAAACGCTTCCGTTTGGACAGGCTTCCCGAAGATCAACGATGGCTCTAACGTTCCGCCGACCATTCTGGTAAACGGTTATGGAATTAAAGGTCTTTATAACTTGAAACTGAAGAAGTAAAGTCCGTAGAACCGCCGGTATTTATCGGCGGTTTTTTAATACCACTGTCCGGGTTTCCGGGCAGTGTGTTTTTTTAGGGAAGTTTATCAGCAAGCTGTAGGTTTCTTTTTATACAACCCTTTTTTTGTTTGTAGTAGTTAGCGCGTAATGGAGGAACGGACTTGAAGGGCCTTCAAAAATATTTCTTAAAGAAATCCGCGTGGTATCTGGTAACCCTCTTTGTAGCGGTTTTGCTTAACTTCTTTTTACCGCGGCTTATTCCGGGCAACCCGGTTGCGATGATAGCTTCAAGGGCTATGGGTAACATTACCGATCAATCGGCAATACAAAAAATTTACGATGAATATCTGATCATGTTCGGCATGGATAAACCTATATGGCAGCAATTTTTTATCTATGTTGCTAATTTATTCCGGGGAAACCTTGGTATTTCATTTTATCAATATCCGCGTACGGTTACGGATATTATCGGAGCTTCTGTAGGGTGGACCATCATGCTCCAGATTCCGGCGATCATTACAGGCTGGTTTCTTGGAAACGTACTGGGAGCGTTTACAGCTTACCGCAAGGGTGTTTTTGACCGTGTGTTTTTTCCTTTTTTTCTTTTTCTAAGCGCCATTCCCGCTTTTGGTTTTGCTTATATAAACGTTTATTTTTTAGCGATAAAACTGAATCTTTTTCCGGGCAGTTTGGGTTACGCCTTTGATATGATTCCCAACTGGACAAACCCGGCTTTTATTCTTTCGGTATTAAATCATTACCGCCTGCCTTTCCTTACTATGGTTTTGGTCGCTATAGGAGGGCAATCCTTGGGTATGCGGGAAATGTCCATATATGAATTGAACGCGGACTATGTAAAATATTCGCGGCTCATGGGTATTAAAGACAGAAAAATAGTCGGGTATGTTTTCCGTAACGCTATGCTTCCTCAGATTACCGGCCTTGCCCTTTCACTTGGAACAATGATAGGCGGAAACCTTATAGCCGAGATTGTCTTTTCATACCCCGGTATCGGGACTACGATGTTTTCGGCAATCAGGAATCAGGACTTTCCGGTTATTTCAGGCTGTACCTTGATTATTACCGTTATGGTGCTGGCTGCCAATTTCATAGTGGATATTATCTGCGGAATTATCGATCCCCGTGTACGCATAGCGCAGCATGAGGAGGGAACTTAAATGCTTCATTTGCTCAAAACGATATTCAAGTCAGGAAAATTCTCCTTTGGCTTTGCGGTGATTGTTGCGGTGCTTCTTTTTATTACTATCTACCCAATGTTTGACAAAAGGGACCCTTTGATAATGGGTGGCGGTTTGTACGAAAAACCTAATCTTAAAGAATACCTCCAGCGCAATAAAGAAAGCGCCGGGAAATCTTCCTCGCAGGCGGCGCAGGAGGATCAGGAAACAACCGACCTGCTGGCTTCATGGGGCATAGTTGCCGTAACCAGAGATACCGGTCCCATTCAGCTTCACATACTGGGAACCGATAATTTTGGGCGTGACATGATGACACAGCTTGTGGCAGGAACCAAGACTTCCCTTATTATTGGCCTCATTGCCGGAAGTATCGCTACTCTTATAGGGCTTACAATCGGACTTTTGGCCGGATACCTTGGAGGCCAGCTTGACAATTTCCTTTCAAGCATAACCAACATATTCATTGTTATTCCTTCTTTTGTCATTTTAGTATTGGTTGCGGTGAGCGTTAGTTCAAGCGGATTTATGGTTACCGGGGTCATTATAGGACTGACAAGCTGGCCGTGGACCGCGCGTTCGGTCAGGGCTCAGACAACCAGTCTGCGCAATCGCGATCATGTAAACCTTTCCAAGCTTTCGGGCCACAGTATGCCGCGCATCATTGTAAGGGATATATTGCCCTACATAGCCTCTTATGTTGTTATGGCTTTTATTCTGCAGGTAGCTTCAGGTATCCTTGCGGAAGCCTCAATTTCCATGCTGGGACTGGGGCCGCGGAATGTGGCAACGCTTGGGCTTATGATGCATTGGGCGGGAAGTTTTAACGCCATCTTTAACGGTAACTGGTGGGCTTTTTTCCCGATGGTCGTAATGATTTCTTTGATTACTTTTTCACTCAACCTGATGAATTCCGGGCTGGATCAAATATTTAATCCCCAGATAAGGAGCTAATCCATGGGCATGATGATGGAAGTCAAAAATCTGACTACCTACTACAAAACCAGGATGAATGAAAAAGTCTGTTCGGTGGATAATGTTTCGTTTACTCTGGAAGACGGAAAAAGTTTGGGAATAGCGGGGGAGTCGGGCTGCGGAAAATCCACTCTGGCTATGAGCGTTATGGGCTATTATTTTCCGCCCCTGTATTACGAATCGGGGAGCATCGCTATAGACGGAAAAGAAATTACGTCTCTTGATCCTGATACGATACGCCGGACCGTTCTGGGATCGGATATTGCCTATATTCCTCAGGCGGCAATGAACGCCCTTAATCCCACAAGAAAGATCATCCGTTTTATTGAAGACGTGCTAATAGCCCACGGATCGGAGCTTTCCAAAAAAGATATTTACGATTTATCGCGTGAGCGCTTTGCCATTCTTAATCTGCCGGAAAAAGTTTTGAACCAATATGCCGTAGAGCTTTCCGGCGGAATGAAACAAAGGACGATTATAGCGATTTCCACTATTTTAAATCCCAAAGTCCTAATCGCCGACGAACCTTCTTCGGCGCTGGACGTATCTTCCCAAAAAATCGTAATCAAACTCCTTCA
>JAIRUC010000262.1 GCA_031254615.1 Treponema sp.
GCAATTCTTGAGCAGGCGAAATTTTACCGCGACAAAGTTTTCGGCGCCATGGCGGAACTTCGCCTTGTCGTTGACGAGCTTGAAACATTTGTCGCCAGAAAGCACTGGCCAATTCCGACCTACGGGGAACTGTTGTACAGTGTGAATTAGTCTTACTCAATAACCCGGTTGGTTATTGAGTAAGACTTGCAGTTTGCATACAAGGATGCAAACTGCTATTTTTAAGGAAGTTGTTTAAAAACTGAAGTTTTTAAACAACTCTACTGAATAATCATTGGACTTGTTCGGGGCTTCGTACATTTTTATGAAGCTTCCGAACAAGTCTGTTATCTGCTAACGATACGCAATGCCATTCCCAAACTTTACGGCGCAAGCGTCGCGTGCGTTTCCTGCAGTTGTTGGATAATCGGCAGCTTCTGCGGGCATTTTGTTTCACATTCGCCGCAGGCGGCGCACTTTGAGGCGTCCGCGCTTTTTATCCAGCTCCAGCCATTGATTACTTCGTTGTACGCGCTTTTTGCGTGTTCCTTTAAATCGTAGACACGGTAGCGGTTCATAATTTCAAACAGATACGGAATGTCGATTCCCTGCGGACATGGTTTGCAGTAATTACATCCGGTGCAGTACAATTTTGCAAGATTTTTGTTCTCTTCCATCATGGATTTTACATGATTCAATTCGTCTTCTGTTAAATGGCCGGTGCGGGAAGCGAT
This sequence comes from Treponema sp., assembly GCA_031254615.1. Classification (GTDB taxonomy): domain Bacteria; phylum Spirochaetota; class Spirochaetia; order Treponematales; family Breznakiellaceae; genus WQXQ01. The sequence continues at coordinate 714 of JAIRUC010000262.1, forward strand.
TTCAAAATTCTCTTTTAACATATCCATGTTGCCCATGCCGGAAAGGGCGATGTCTACATTTTCATTCGCAAGCACAAAGCGCAGAGCCATTTCCGCAGTGCTGGAAAGTTTGTTTTTCAAAAGCCCCTGGATTTTTTCGCTGGGAGCGCCAAGTCTGCCGCCGCCGACAGGCCCCATTACCACAACGCCGAGGCCTTTCGATTTTGCGTAGGCGATGTTTTCTTCGTTGGAACGATCCAGCATATTGTACTGAACAAGGGTCGATTCAAAAATTCCGGAGTCAACTATGGGTTTGTAATTTTCCGCAGCGTCGTGATACGAAAACGAAATATGTTTTATAAGCCCCTGCTCTTTGGCTTTTTGGGCGGCTTCAAGCGGGCCGTACTTTAATCCCTGCCAACCCTGAAAACTTTTCAGGCTGATTCCCCAAAAATGGTAGAAGTCGATATAGTCTGTGTCCAGTTTTTTCAGCGATTTTTCCAGCCGCTCCATCCAATGCTCGCCGTCGTTGTCTTCGATGGGGTTTTTTGTGGACAGGTACACCTTGTCGCGCCAGCCCTTCAACGCCTTGCCTACAGCGATTTCGCTTAACGTTTCGCAGTAAGCCGGCGCGGTGTCAATGTAATTCACACCCATCTCAAACGCCTTCTGCATGAGCGGAACGGCAAGGTCTTCGTCAACTATTTTTTTGCCGTCAACTTCTTTCATGGGAAGGCGCATCGCGCCAAAACCCAACGCCGAAACTTTTACGCCTGTTTTGCCGAAAGTTTTGTAAACCATAATTACCTCACATATCCAGGATGATTTCGTTATCCGCTTTTAAAATTGAAGCGGGAATATAATTGCCTTCGACTGCCGTCCCGTTGACAGTCAGTTTTTTGCAGCCGCTTTCGCGCCCGTCGGGGTTATTTACTTTTATGTTAAGCTTGCCGCCGCGGAAAGATTTCTCCATTGTAAAAGATTTCCATGTTGACGGAACAGCAGGCGCAAGGCGCAAGCCCTCAATGTCCGGCCTTAACCCAAGTATTCCTTCAACACTGCCGACCATGACTGTACTTGCGGTTCCGGTAAGCCAGTGAACATGACTGCGGCCTTCAAACGGGCTGTCGACACTTTCCGTAAATTGAGAGTAAACATACGGCTCCATAAGGCGCGTGTCGGCAATTTCGTTTTGCGCGGCGGGGCAGCTTTCCAAATAATACTCAAGCGCGCGTGAGCCGCGGCCAAGCAATGCTTCGGCAAGAACGATCCAACCCTGTGTCTGCAAAAAGATACCGCCGTTTTCTTTGGTAGACGGATTGAACAGCAGGGCGAGCGCTCCTTCAAAAGCGTGCCTGCGGTACGAAGGCGACATAAGGCGCGCGCCGTATTTTGTGTTCAGTTCTTTGTGGACTAAATCGAGTATCGCTTTGCCGCGCGCTTCGTCCGCGTAGCCGCTGATTACCGCCCAACTCTGCGGGTTAAGCCACATGCTCGCTTCCGGGTCGCCTTTTTTTCCAACTGTAAAATCATCTTCGGTGATGCCGCGCACAAAGCGATCGTCTTTCCAGCAGCGCTCTTCGATAATTTTTCCAAAGCGATCCTTTTGCTCTGTCATTTCTTTTTCCGTTGCGGAATCTTTTTTGAACTTCGCAAAACGGATCATGATCTCAAACGCGTAGTACAACTGGAGAGCGACAAAGACGGAAACGCCCTTCGCGCCAAGGCGCAGACAATCGTTCCAGTCGGCATGAAGCCCGGCGGGAAGACCGTGTATTCCCAAATTGTTAAGCGAAAAACCGATCGCTTTTTTCAGGTGGTTGAATAAAGTGTCTTCGCCATTATCCGCATAGGGGATTACTTCGTCTAACAGAGCGGCGTTGCCGGTTTCCGCAATATATTTCCAAACTGTCGGGAACAGCCACAACGCATCGTCCGCGCGGTATGATGGATGTCCCGTATTATTGCGGTAGGACGCATCTTCTGGCTTGTCTTCGTGGCCGGGGTTGTGGTTGTACTTCACCAGCGGAAGCGCACCGCCGTGGCTCACTTGGGCGGAAATCATGAACTTGATTTTCTCAAGAGCCATTTGCGGATCAAGGTGAATGATGCCCTGAATATCCTGCACTGTGTCACGGTAGCCGTAACCGTTGCGCTGTCCGCAATAGATAAGCGACGCGGCTCGTGACCAGACAAATGTAATAAAGCACTGATAAGCGTTCCATGTGTTGATCATGTTGTTGAAGTTGTCATCGGGCGTGTCCACTTTAAGATTGGCAAGCCGGCTGTGCCAGTAAGTTTTTAATTTGTCAATTTCTTTTTCCGGCAGGCTTGTGTCTTCGTAACGCGCTATAATTTCATTTGCCTGCGCCTCACGTTTTTGTCCCAAGAGGAAAACAAACTCTGTGCTTTTACCGGGCGCAAGTTCAAAAGTTGTGTGCAATGCGCCGCAAGGATTCATATTGTAGTTGAGCGTTCCGTCCAGCTTGCCGTTTTCTACAGAAATGGGATTTCCGTAATCGTGATATTTTCCGAGGAACGCCGCGCGGTCGCCACAGTAACTTGCAACTTTTGCTCCGGCAAGAGCGAAGAAGCGCGTTTCGACACGGCTTTCGTTGACGGCATTCAGGCAGTTTTCGTTAATGGTTTGCAGGATAAATTTCTCTTTAAAATAAGTGCGCGTAATGAATTGCGTATATTGAAGGTTAACCTGATCCTGTTCGTAAAAACTTTCGCAGGTAAGTTCAACAAAACCAAAACAGGAAATTTTCCGCGCCTTGCTTCCGTTATTTGTAACCTTTACCTTCCATACTTCGTAGTCCGCATCCTGCGGAACATAGTAAAGCGCCTGCGAATGAATGTCTTTGTAATCCGCTTCAAGTTGAGTGTAGCCCGTACCATGACGGCAGATCGACTTGTATTGATCAAGCGGCTTGCCGACAGGCTGCCATGAAGCAGACCAGTAATCGCCGGATTCGTCGTCGCGCAGATAAATGTAGCGTCCCGGACGATCCTGTTCGTTAAAGCGATAACGGATCAGCCTGCCCGCGGCTCCGCTCTTTACAAAGCTGTAGCCGCCGGCATTGTTGGAAATAATCGCGCCATAAGCCGGAGAGCCAAGATAATTTGCCCACGGAGCGGGCGTATCCGGCCTGTCGATAACATATTCCCTGTTTTTGGAATCAAAATAACCATATTTCATACAAATCCTCCATAAAAATTTTGTTCAGTGGAATTATACTATACTATATAAATAACTTCAATTATTATTGAATTATGAATTTTGATCAGGAAGAAGTCTTATACGAATTTCTTGATACAGTTATCACACCGTTTACGCTGGAAGAAGCAGCTGCTCATATAATGTCCGGAGCAAAACATAATAAAAGATTGATGATGGAAATTGCCGCGTATCTTGATACCCGTAAAATTGCTTTTAGGCAGGATAACAAGCGCTGGGTTTCTCGCAGGGGCTGTTTTGAATCGGCAGTATTTGTTATTTCTCCTACACGGCTGGAATTGCTTAACGGGATTCTTATTCCCGGTCACAGATGCGTTCCCTTTGCCAACCCTGCTGTACTGCAAAACAGTTATGAATTTTTTTGGAAGGGCAGTCTTGTCCCTGTAACAACAACCGAAGCGCCTCCTCAGGATTTGTATCCGTATTATTGCATTTTCGGTGAGGAGTTTGCCCCTCAATATATTGCAAGGGAAAATCCTCAAAACGAAGAAGCGTTTAACGCCGATCCTTACGAAGCCCCGCCTGAAGTTTCGATACATACTCTGGACATGCGCAGTATATACCGCGAAAGCGCTTTTGTGCCGGGCGACCGTTTTGTAGTGCGCATAACGGATTGGAAGCAATGCCGCTTTGAGC
>JAIRUC010000272.1 GCA_031254615.1 Treponema sp.
TCTGCGCAAGTTTTTGCCTTTGTTTTGGCAGTATACCCGGCGTAAACGGAAGCCTCGCGCCTAAAAAACGGATTTCCTTGAGCGGGCGGAAAAGCATTCTGATCGCGACAACATTGGTTACAAAACCGATAATGGCTCCGGCAATTGGCGGAACCATGAAAAGAAGTAATGTCCTCACCTGCTCATGGACTCCGAAGCGGTCTTTGCCTGGTTTTCGCTGTCATAAATATCCATAACATCTTCTTTAAGCCAGCCGTGCCGGTCTCCTTCAATTAAAACCCATGAGGTAAAAACATCCGCGACTTTGATTGTCTGCCGCCTTAGTATCCGCACCAAAGAGCCGCGCCTAAGATAACCGATAGAGGGACTGTCCTCACTTGGATCGGATGTAATATGCGTGAATGATTCGGTAACTACGCCAAAGCCAATGTAGTCTCTGGAAAAGGGGGATGTAACCGGCGGAATTACTGAGGCTTCTTTTTTTGCCGTACAAGTACACAGGACAACCAACAAAAGTAATTGACCAAGAGTATGTTTCACCGCTATTCTCATATCTAATGAAAAATATAACCGTTTTAGCGGTTTTAGTCATCATCTTAAACGCCTATTCTTATGCCGGAGAAAACGAAAAGACTTATTGTTTTTTGCTCGACCCTCAGTTTGGCTTTGTATACGGACAGGCGATGGAGTATGTCTATCCATTGCCCGGACAAACAAAAAATGAATTGTTAAGCGAACTTCTTTGGGATATGAAACCTATTTTTTATTTCGGCGTACAGGCACAGTTTAGCCGCATTGATTTAATGAGCAAACCAGGTTTTTTTTCTTCCCTCTCTTTTAAAGCCGGAATTCCTGCGGAATCGGGTGTTATGGAAGACCGCGACTGGAGATCAACTGAAAATGACAGCCTTACAGATTTTTCCAGCCATACAAACAGAACCAGTGAATTCTTCTGGCTGGACGCCGCTGTCGGCGCATCAATTCCTATCAAATCATTGTTATATATAAAACCATTTATTGGCGGTTCGTGGATGCGTTTTGTTTTTATCGGAAGGGACGGCTACGGCACATACGCAAGATCAAAAGGTTTCGGTACATTTTATCCAATTGATGATAATCCCATAGAAAAATCATATAAAGGGCAAAAAGTTATCCGGTATGAGCAAGATTGGCTATTGCTTGCCGCAGGTCTTTCTGCCGGCACTGAAATATTTTCTCCTTTTTCTTTCGAGCTTTCTTTTCAGATAAGCCCGTTTACCTATTGCGCGGCAACAGATAATCATTTTACAACAAAAACTGTTTACCGTGATTTTACCGGGTGGGGGCTTTTTCTTGAACCTTCTTTAGATATATCTTTTTCTGCAGGAGCGTTAGAATTTTCGCTGAAATTTACCTACAGACATATCGGTAAAACCAAAGGAGAATCATATTCAAACATGAATGATACGTGGTTCTTCCTTGAGCCAAATGAAGGCGGAGCCGGTCTTTCAGTATTGGATTCGCGCTTTCTTTTCAGTATCCGCCTTTAGGTGTTATAGAAACAATGCCTGCGGAAAAAGAAAATGCAAAAAAGCTACAAGAATTAAGCAAAATCCAATAGGTCTTCTGAATCTTAAAAGGCTTATGCCAAGGCGGTCTAACACGCCCGGATTTTCCGGAGCGGCGGAGATGTCCTGGCGGTAAATACCAAAGATAAACAGAATTCCGGCAATAATCCCGGCAGCCGACGGCACCAGATCGCCCAAAAGAAGAATCCCGTCCAGTGTCGGCGAAAGGAGCTTTAAAATCCCGGTAACCGCGCATAAAATACCCAAAACAAGATGAAAGGTAGGAGTATTCAGTGAAAAACGTACGCTTTTCTCTATGGTATCCGCCGACGCGTCATCCTCGTTTCCGGCGAACAGAACATACCCGCTCAAACCATTACATAATATTGATAAAAAATACAACTGTATCATACTACAACCATATCAAAAAAACTGAGTTTAGTCAAGAACAGTTAATTCAGTGAACAGTTAATAGTTAACAGTGAATAGTGTTGTTGTTAGCAAGCATAGAGTTACCAAAACGCTTGCTTACTCCCAACTCCCCGCTAACTGTTAACTGTTCCTTGTTCACTGTTCACTGTTAACTATTCCGATTTATACTTCACCTGTAATTTGCCTTTCTCAGTTTGAAGGACTATTAATTGTTCGGGGGTGTCGAAGGGGACGGCCCAGCGGTATTCTTCTATGGGGTCGGTGCTGAAAAAGATGCGGTGGTAAAAGACGGGGTAGTCTTCGTTTTCGGCGGCGGGATAGGAGACGGCAATGTCAACTGCGCCTGAATATGCCTGTTTGGCGTTCTTCCTTATGGTTTTTGTCAGAACGACAATAGTAGTGCCTTCAAATCTGGTTCCGGCAATGTCGATTCTGTTTCCTTCCAATACTTCCGAGCCGCCGAATTTATTCACTATCGAAAGAAGAATTATCGCGGCGGACATCAAGACAATTGTAAAAAATACGGTCGCCCTTGGTTTGTCGGCAACAAGCGGCCTTAAAAAATTGAAACGACTGCCGGTTTTTTTTTCGGCGTACAGGTCTTTTACAATCTGTGAAGATTTTTCCAGTCTGCGTTCGCGGTTGTAATAAAAAGTTAGTTTTTCTTCACCGTCTGAATTTGTACCGTCCGGTCTGCTAAGATTATAATTTGCGTTTGGGCGCGGCTTTTTTTCTTCATCTGTCATGGCAGCCCGCCTATGAATCTGTCGGTCCTCCACCATAGAAGTTTTACGTTGAAGTTATCTGCAAACATTGCGCAAAGAATGCCGTCCGGCGAAAGATAAAAATCATTGTACCGCAGTTCGTCAATAAAAAAATTGAGATAACCTCTGCGCTGTTCGCCGGTGTCGGTGTCTGCAAAAAGAACGGAAAAGCCTGTTTCTACCGGAAAATAAAGAAGAGCCTTCCCTCCCCGCATAACTCCAATCATGGAATAAAACACCTTGAAACCGGTAGAACGGTTGTTTTCGGGAATTTCAAAAAGCGGGATTTCCACCGAATCCGAATAAGCGCCGTCTTCAACATCAAGAGTCCATATAACGGAGCTAATCGGCTCAGGGCCGGTGCGGGTATTTGTCAGCTGATCATAAGTATCACGACTATAGTCCACTTTAATAAAGATTTTTCGCGCGTCAACAGCGGCGGCAACATGATCTACGGCAGTTATTGCCTGTGGCCAGTCCGGAAAAGCCGGAATTGCGTCAGAGGTGATTTTTACCAGATAAAGAAGCATACCCGCGGAATTGTACCAGTATACATTCCAGCCGTCGGGAATACGGCAGATAACGGCAAGCTCGTCCCTTATCGAAGTGGTAAGCCCGACAATCCGCGGGAAGGGACTGCCGCCGATTCCCTCGCGCCCAAGGTAATTTATAAAACGACCGTCCTGATCAAAGTGAAGAATTATCCCGTCCAGAACAGCCTTGCTTTCGGAATCAACACGATGCGCCTGTATTGTAAGCCTGTCTTCCGCAAAAATATGTTTGCGCGAATCCACAGTGATCCAGCCCGGCGCGTCAAGCGGATAGGTATAAGCCCACCTTGTGGACTGCTCGTCCACGGAGATATTTGGCTTCAGGCTGATGGGCGCCGGGTTTGTCTCTTCGTTGTATATCATAAAAAGTAAATCGCCGTAGGAATTATATCGAACAATTTTCCCGCCGTTTCCGTCCGCGATGTAAAACAGACCGTCCCTCATTGTAAAACCTGTCCGCTTGATGCCGCTGTTTCCTTCCAGCTTGTAAAGTGCGATTTGATCTTCCATGGGGCCTATTTCCAGCGAAAAAAGTTCTTCTCTTTCCACAGAGCCGATTGAATTGTTTTTGCAGGCGCAGGTAAGGGTAAGCGCTAATATGAGTAAAATGTATTTTATCTGTTTTAAGTGCATATATGTTCAAAGTCCACTTTTTTTTACTGTTTGTCAACAACTTTCCGGTACTATTTAATAAATAGGTCGGCGTGGCTTAAAGCTGCAAAGGAGCTTTTTAATGAAAATATTACAGACTAACTCTGAGCATTTCTTCTCATTTCCTTTAAAAGTATCTTGAAGCCAAGATTAAACCGGAAGCCGGTATTTATATAATCCTTTATTTCACTGTAGTTTTGTGAGCCGGTTATTATAAATTTATATCCGGTTGATACATCAATCATTAAAAATTTAAACACATTAAATTTCCAGCCAAGCAGCGGTGTTAGATGAATTAATGTATCCTTAGTGGTTATGGGCAATTCACCCTTTCCAAAGTAGTTCATAAAATCACAGCCGCCGCCAACACTGACATACAGTTTATCCAGACCGTTACTTAATGGATACCAGTTGCTAAATAAGGATATACTGACGGAAGTACAATATACATTTTTGAGACCTGTCAGAAATGTCATGTGCCCAAAAACACCCGTAAAAGACAGCCAATCGACTGCTTTCTTTTCGTAACTCAATCCTATGCCCCACCCATGATTCAAAAGACCGGTCAGGACATAGGATATATCAAGAGAAAACAGGTTATCATGCTCCACCTGAGCATTACACGGAAGTGAGCATAAAAAGAACATGGGTACTATGAATAGTAACGTGCGTTTCACTGTATCGGTAACACTGCTATTCTACAGGTGTTTCATCCTCCGAACCAATCCTGATAACCTTGCCCGTAACAAAAATTTTTGTATTCAAATTATCTTTCGTTTTTTCGCCGGTAACCCAAATAATATCCCGGATATCAATATTACTGGTGGGATATTTTTGCTCCGCCGTTTCCAGCAGTTTGATATACGATTGCTGGTTAAGGGCAACTTTGCCTTTTGAAAAAACAATTGAAGTCGACGGAACAGCAAAATTGGCTTGAACAGTCCCAATCACCACATCACCTTCTTCCAGCGGCATATATTCTCCTGTCGAAGCGCAGGAAACCGCAAGCGCTGTTAGGAGCAATGCAAATAACACATAAACCATTTTCTTCATAAACAACCCTCCAAAAATAATATTTCCCTCTATTCACTATTAACTGTTAACTGTTAACTGTTAACTATTTAACGCCAACCGCAAGTTCCCAATCATAATACGCGGACAAAAACTCAAAACCGATATTCGCGAAATTGAGCCAGACAAGGTCTAGTTTGTCCTGCGCGTCCATTACCGTTAGATAAGTCGCCTGTCCGTTAGTAAAAGCGGACTGGGCTAAAGCGACAGCGCGGCGCGCGGTTTCCACGGTGCGAAATGCCGATTCGATTCTGCGCTGGGCTTCTTCAAGACGCAGTTGCAATTCTTTAAGTTCGCTCTCAATAGCGGTCTCTCTTTGCGACAGGGCGATGATTGATTTTTCCTGTTCCACCTGCGCGGCTTTCATTTTCGCAAGACGCGCGCCGCCCGCAAGAATTGGTATGTTGACCATAATGCCGAAGCTCGCGGAATTGAAATCTTTGTTTCCGGCATCTTCATTCCCATATAAGCCGCCAAGCGCATAATTGAAAGAAGCGGAAATTTCCGGAAAGAAAGCATTGCGGGCGGCTTTTCGGTCAATGTCAGATAACTCGCGCGCAAGTAAAAGAGCGCGGTAGTCAGAACGATTTGCGAGAATGTCACCTAAATTTGGGGCGTTGGGAAGTTCCGGCAATTCTGTGCGCTCTTGAGTAAGCGCAATGGTCTGACTGTGCGGAATACCGGCAAGATCGCGGAAAGCGAGCAGGACAAGCTCCGCGTTTTTTTTCGCTTCCATTACCGCGTCGGTTTTTGTCCGCCAGTCTACTTCCGCGGAGAGCAAATCCATTTCTGTAGCGGCTCCTGCATTGCGTCTGCGTTCGACACGCTGGTATTGTTCCAGACTGAAGCGTTCCGAAGATTCCCGTATTTCCACAACAAGAAGGGCAAGTTCCGCTCTTGCGTAGAGTTTTTTTGCGGCGCACATAACGGCCAGCCGCGCCGCGTCAAAGGACTGTTCGCGTATGGCTCTGCCTAGTTTCGCCTTATTGTAATTTGAAAACGCTCCCGCGCTGAACAAAACCTGACTTATGCCGATACCCACAGTCAGTTCATTGTCAAAATTGGTGCGGACATCCTTGCGGATTAATTCACCGCCGCCGGGCGCTGAGGCAACCGCCATCTCCTGCAATTGTTCGGTTAAATTGCGGTTATATCCGCCCTGCACGCCCGCTTTCGGCAAAAACGCGGAGCGTGCCAGTGCAACATCGGCGCTTGCCAATTCTATATCCTTGAACCTTATCAACAAATCGGGATTATTCCGCTCTACCATGGCAAGGTAGGTTTCCAAATCATACTCTTCTGCTGATACGGTTATTATCGCGTAACAGGCTAACAATATGACACATAACGCTGTTTTTTTCATTTGTTTCCTCCTTTTTTGCTTCTCTTGCTCAGGACAAACTCAAGGCAGGGAATAAGCCAGAGGGTCATTATCATTGACGAGACAATTCCGCCGGAAACAACAATCCCCATTGGTTTGCGCATTTCCGCAAGAGACTCGCCTATACCCAGCGCCATAGGAATCGTTCCCAAAATGATTGCGATGTTGCTCATAAGAATGGCTTTGAGTTTTGCGGGGCAGGCTTTCAGCATCGCATCTTTAACGCTCAATCCCTGCCCTCTAAGCTGGTTGTAATAATCCAAAATTAAAATCGCGTTATTCACAACTATACCTACCAGCATGACAATGCCAATCATGGCGATATTGTTAAGGACGGTGCCTGTTAAAAGACATCCCGCTGTTACGCCGATGATGGAAAGCGGAATTGTAGACAGGATGAACAGCGGCTGCAGCGCGCTTTCCAGAATCGCCGCAAGAAGCATGTACACAAGGAGTATCGCCGTAATGAAGACAACGGCCATGCTTACGATTGATTCGGTCATGGAATCGGAAAGACCGGCCTGACTGACGGTGTAACCGGCAGGCAGATCGATTTCACCTACCGCGCGCATGGCCTCTGTCAGCATCGCCCCTTGCGTGTAACCGGGAAGGATATCAGCGGTAAGTTCAATTGCCTGCAATTTGTCTACGCGCATGATCATGTTGTAGCCGTTTTCAAAGTGAACGTCCGCGTAACGGGACAACGGGAAAATCCCCGAATTCGTCACAATTGGTATGTTCCGTATATCTTCAATATCTTTTAAATTTTCCCCGCTCATTTTTACCCGTATGTCGTATTCCGCTCCGCCTTCGCGGTAAGTTGTGCTGACAACGCCGTCTATCGCATAACGCAGGCCCATCGCGACCGCCTGCACAGTAAGCCCGTCCTGAAAAATCTGTTTGCGGTTCGGCTCGAATACAAGCTCGCGCTTGCCGGATCTGGTGTTGATTGCCGCGTTTGTAACGCCCGGGATTGCCGCGACCCGCGCGCGCAGATTGTCCCCGATTTCCTGCAAAACCGCGCTGTCCGGCCCTTTGAGGTAAAGATCGATGGGCGCGCCCTCAGCGAGGACGATTTCTGTCGGGGCGAGTACCTTAATCACCGCTCCGGGAATGTCGGAAAGTGTTTTTGTCATGGCGGCGGCTAACGCGTCGTTGCTTTTTGTTCTGGCTTTTTTCGGTACAAGCGATATGTTCACCTGCGCGACGCTTACGTCTCTTTCCATGGCTCCGGCATTCCCCAGAATTGTCAGAATGCTGCGCACTTCGCTGTAGGTCGCAAGCCTGCGTTCCACTTCTGTCAACAACACAGAAGTCATTTCGAGACTACTGCCCTGCGGCAGTTCTACGGTTACATACACTTTACCGCCGTCGCTTTTTGGAATCATCTCCATTTCTATTTTCGAAAAACCCATGACGCTTAACACAAAGGCGGCAAAGACCGCGGCGATTAATGCGGCTGAATTCCGTCTTCGCATCATAAAGAACGCGATGGATTTTTCGTAGAGTTCCTCAAGTTTTTTGAAAAACGCCTCAAGTTTATGGCTTAGACTCCCTTCTTGCTTTACATGTTCCGGTATCAGGCGCGAAGCGAGCAAAGGGGTAATGGTAAAAGAAACGATAATAGAAAAAATTGTGGAAATAACAATGGTGTAGGCAAACGAACTGAGAATTTGCCCCATCGCTCCCTGCATTCCGCCTAACGGCACAAACACCGCCACATTGGTCGCGGTTGAGGCGACAACCGCCATTATAACTTCTTTGGTTCCTGAAGAAGCCGCCTGTTCGCGGGAAAGCCCCTGCTCCTTATGGCGGAAAATATTTTCCAGAACTACAACGGAATTCGCAACCAGCGTTCCCACGGCGCAGGAAAGCCCCATGAGCGAAAGTACGTTAACGCTGATGTGCATAAATTGCATAACAAAAAAAGTTGAAATAATTGAGAAAGGCATGGCAATCGAAATGATAATTGTTGAACGCCAGTCGTGCAGAAAGAATAAAAGCACAAGACCTGTAAGAATTATGCCCATAACAAGGTTTCCCAATGTGTCATTTACCGAGTCGCGGATAAATCCAGCGTCCTCTCTGATTACGTTGATGCGTATTCTGTTACCCGAATCGCGTTCAATGCGCGGGATACGCTTTACAATGCCGTCAATGACGCTGACCGTGTTGGCGCTTGGATTTTTCATCACCCGGATTAACAGCGCGTTATCTTTGCGCGTTCCAGCTTCGTTATCATAAAAAATCGTCCGCTCACGCACAACGGAAGAAGAATCGTACACATTTGCAAGCTGTCTAAGTTTGAAAACTCCGGCGCGTGTGGGAATGTCGATATCCTCAATTTCTTCAATTGAAGTGAATTCTCCCTTAAAACGCACGGGAATATCCATGTTGTCTAACACAAGGTTTCCGCCGGGCAGTTCCAGATTTGCGCGCGCGAGAATACCGGCGATCTGCTCCACCGGCAAAAAGCGTTCAAAAACAGGCGTATGGTGCAATTCAACGCGGATTTCCCTTTCCTCGCCGACGGAAAGTTTCACTTCTCCCACCCCCGGCACCTGCGCGAGCTGATCCTTTACCACTGTGGACGCGTATTCGTATAACTCCATGCTGTTCATGTCGCCTTCGATGATAATGTCCATAACAGGAGTACCGCTGGTTAAATTCACTTTAGAAATAACAGGTTTTCTCGCGGCGGCAGGAAGGTCGGCTGCAAGAGCGTCCATCGAATCTTTTACTTCCTGAAGAGCTAAATTTTCGTCTTTGCCTTCACGAAAGTGGGCGACAACAATGGAAACGCTGTCCAGCGAATAAGATGTAATGGAGTCCAGTTCACCGATAGAAAAAATCTGATCCTCAATTTTTTTGGTAAGCTGAGTCTCAATGGACAGCGGACTTGCGCCGGGATACACCGTCTGTATCGTTACCACCGGAACCGCAGTTTCGGGTAACAGCAGTACCGGCAGGTTAAAATAGGCGAGTATTCCGAAGAACACCAGCGCCAAAGACCCCATAAGGATTGTTACCGGTCTTTTGATTGATAGGTCAACTATATGCATAATAACCTCCGATTAAAATTCGGGCAGAACAGCCGGAACAATATTAAGCCTTGTTTCCTCGTTGATCTGATTTACGCCTTCGCTCACAATAATATCCCCTTCGGAAAGACCGCCGACAATTTCTACCCGCAGGCCTTTTTCCTCTCCTGTCTGCACCGCAACACGGCGCGCCTTCTGCATGGACGCCGCATCGTCATCAATGACAAAAACAGCGGGACCTGTTTCGGTCTGCACTAATTCACGGCGCGCAAGAACAATCGCTTTTTCATTGCGGTAGGTTTCGACAGAGATATCAACATTCATGCCGCTGACCAGCCTGCGGTTTGTGCCGTCAAAAATTACCGTTACAGGAAAACTTTGCCTTTGGCTGTCCATAATCAGCGACACCTGCGTTATGCGCCCTTCAATGGTCTGCCCTTCCTGCTTACCGCGGGCGAGGTCGATAAAAGCGCGCGCCCCGGCCTGTATCTTTTCTATTTCATCAACACCCACATACAGCCTTGCCTCGAAAGCGTTGCTGTTTGACACGGTAAAGAGGGGCGCCCCGGGACGAACATTCTCGGTTACGCGAACATTTAGCTGTGTAAGCGTTCCGGATATGGGCGCTTTAACATACACCATATCGTTAGCGGCTTTAAGGTTTGTCGCGCTTATTTCGTACTGCATTCTTACAGTGTCATAATCCTGCCGGGAAACGTCGTTGCTTCTGAACAGGGCGCTTGTGCGGTTATATGCCCCGCGCGCGTTTTCATGCGCAAGAGTCGCCTGCTGTAAAACCTGGTTATCCGCCGAAAAAGACACAATTATGTCGCCCTGTTTTACCGCCGCCCCTACCCGCGCCGATATGGTTCTTACTACATCGTTCAACCCCGCGTAAGCGGTCGATTCGGAACTTGCCTGAATAAGGGCGGGATACTTAAGGTACACCGAAAAATCCTCGGTTTGAAGTTTCCGCACACTGACCGGCTGACCGTTTCGCGCATGGAGCTGTTCCATGCTTGCCGCGCTCTCTTTGTTTCCGCTGCAGGAAACGGCAAGGAAAAGCGCAATAGAAAGAACTAAAAATGCTGTTTTTCGCATCATAAAAAACCTCCAAATGTTACAAATACCTCTAAAAAGATACTTGACTAATATGTGACAAATGTATCATAATCAAAACATGAGGTCAAACATTTTTTATACAAATGGACAATCTGCAACAAATGTATAAAATGTTACAAAGGGGGAAATATGTCGCCAAAAACAGGCAAGCCTAACCGGCAGGTACAACGGACTAAATCGTGGATTTTTGAAGCCATTATGCTTTTAATGGACGAAAAGCCTTACAGCAAAATTACAGTTTCGGATATAACCGAAAAAGCGGGCATCGCGCGGCAGACGTTTTACCGCAACTACAACGATAAAGACGATGTTGTTTTTGAATATATGATGAATACATTTAACGCGGAGATGATGAATATAGAAACAACCAAAAGAAAAGATGAACAAAACACAATCGTTTTTATTTTTGATCACAAGTACATGGTTAAAAACCAGAAAATCCTGAAGAAAATTTTATCTGTCGCTGATATTAAAAACCGTATCTTCCATGATATGCAGGAATATCCGATGTCGCTGATAAAACACTACCGCGGCAAACTTTCGGCAGAGGAATATTTGATTGGCCGGTATAAATTATGCTACCAGATAACCGGTTTTTTAAGTTTGTTTTTTGATTGGTTTATAAACGGTATGCCCATGCCGGTAGAAAAATTCATTTCTATGATTAATGCTATGAATATCCCCAGAGCTGTACAGTACAAGAACATTCCTAATATAGAAGTACGGCTGAAAAAAGAATGATTCGCCTGTGATGTGCAAGGGCATAATCACAGGCAAAATATTCAATTAATATAAATAGAGTTCGACTTTATCGATTTTGTGATCGCCCCAAACATTTACGCCAATTGCTTCTTTTTCACCTTTTATTTTCTTGAGTAAATCCGCAATGGGAATATCAACAATATAAGTGCCGCCGCCCTTGGGCTGAAAGTCAATACGTTTTACCTGATCTTCAACCTTTTTAATTCCAACCGCGCCGATTGAACCCCAGTCAAGATTTTTTGTACCGGACACAGTCAAACGGATAAAGCTGCCAGGATTGGCGCTCTGAACCATTTCAAACTGTTCACCGACAATCCAGCCTCTGCCTAATGCTATATCTTCCGCGTTCAACGGCTTGCCGTCTTTAATAAAGCTGGTGTCGAGTGTTACCAAAACAACATTCGCATCACCCAGCGGCATTTCTGCTTTTTGAGCGCCGCCCGAAGATGCGCAGCTCATTACAAGAGCGGTAGCTACAAGTAATGCGGCGATTAAAGTAAATTTTTTCATTAAGTACCTCCTTAATTGGAAAAAAGAATCACCGGCAAATCAGAAAAGATAACATCCTTCCATCTGCCAAAAGCGGCAAGACACGATATGTCCGGAAACGCCTTTCTCAACTAACAAATTATAATACCGGTAGTTTTATATTGTCAACTTTACCGCAGCCCCGCCCTATTCCCAACTTCCCGCTTCCCATTATATAAAGAACTATGAATGAAAAATTAATAATCCTTGGCGCCGGGGTTATGCAGGGACCGGCAATCAGAATAGCGAAAGAACTCGGATTTTACACAATTGCTCTTGACGGCAGCAAAGAAGCGCCGTGCGTTTCAATGGCGAATCAGTTTGAGCAGATCGATCTTAAAGATAAAGAAGGGATTGAAGCCTTTGCCCGCTCTTTGCAAAACGCAGGCAGCCGCATTGGCATAATGACAGCGGGAACGGATTTTTCCGCAAGCGTCGCATGGGTAGCCGAAAGGCTTGGACTGCCGGGTATTCCCTACGAGGCCGCACTTAACGCCTCGGACAAATCAAGAATGCGCGATTGTTTCAAAAAAGCCGCACTCCCCTCCCCCAACTTCATAACAATCACCGCAGAAAATTTACCCCTTACCCCCAACTCACTGTTCACTGTTAACTGTTCACTGCCCTCCACTCCCAGCTCCCCGCTAATTGCTAATTCCTTCCCCCTCGTAATAAAACCCGTAGATAACATGGGAAGCCGTGGCTGCCGGCGTGTGGACAGTATAGAAGAATTAAATGAAGCGGCAAAAACAGCTATCGGCTTTTCACGAACCGGCCGCGCAATTGTTGAAGGTTACATGGAAGGCCCGGAGTTTTCTGTAGACGCAATTATCTGGCACGATGAGATCACAATTTGCGGCCTTGCGGACAGGCACATTTTTTTTCCGCCGTACTTTATCGAAATGGGTCACACAATGCCCACCATTATTGAAGAAGAAAAACAACAGGCCATGCTGGATATTTTCCGCGCAGGCATTCGCGCACTTGGCATTGCGGGCGGGGAAAATGTCGGTGCGGCAAAGGGCGATATTAAACTGACCGCAAACGGTCCAATGATTGGTGAAATCGCGGCGCGTCTTTCCGGCGGATATATGTCAGGGTGGACCTATCCCTATTCTTCCGGCGCGCAGCCGGTTAAAGGCGCTATCCTTGCCGCCATGGGACACAAACCGGAAGGGCTTATCCCAACAAAAAAATGGACTTGTGCGGAGAGGGCATTTATCTCCATTCCCGGAACAGTCAAGGCGATCAGCGGCATTGAACAGGCGCAGTCAATGCCCAACATAAAAGACTTTTTCCTGCGCATTGCAGAAGGCAGCAAAGTTTCCTTCCCGGAAAACAACGTAACAAAATGCGGCAACATCATCGCCGCCGCTCCGGAAAGAACCGCCGCCACAGAAGCCGCAGAAACCGCCGCCAAATCAATACTGATCCACCTCGACCCCGAAGACCCCCAAACCAAAGATTTTCTGTCCTCAACCGCCGCCTTCCCCCCGGACGCCTTCCAACTGACAAATGAAATAAAGCTAGCCCTAGCCCAACTCCCCGCCCCCCCACTTCCCGCTAATTGCTCATTGCTCATTGCTAATTGCTCATTACTAATTGCTCCTTTCCCATCCTTCACGTCCTCAAATTTGAAAGACTACATGGGCAGAACCATCGAAGAAAACATGGATGCTGTCCGTCGCCTGACTGGTTTTTCACTTCCAAACGCTCAAGAAAATGCCGACAATATAGTAATACTTGGGCGTTCTTTTTGGGCTGCCTTTATCCGCGGCGCTTATCAGGGAGCAGTTTATCACATAGAGAATTTGGGAGCAAAATGGCAAAAAAACACTTCACAATCAGGCTGATTTTTCTCATCTGTTTCCTTCTGGTAATTCCGTCCTTTTTGTATTCATTCACTCTGGATGAAACTTTAAACACATTGACAGGCGTATCAAAAGACGAACCCGCTCAATTCAGGTGGGATCCGTTGTTGCAAAACGGCATATTCAATATAGGCGATCATTATGGGGCTTTTTCCACTGCCGCGGTTAAAGGGGAAAGCGGCTTTTTGATTTTTAATAACCGCGAACTTTTCGATGTCCCGCTGCCGTACAATGAGGACGGCAAACTTGAATTTCCCGAGAATTTTGTCATTACCTTAAAAGACGCGTTTACCCGCTCTTTTGAAAACGACGCTTCCCGCTTCCGCGTAACGACAATTATCATTGATCCCGGCCACGGCGGAAAAGACCCGGGCGCTATTTCAGCTCAGACTATTAACGGAAAAACCATACAGGTAACCGAAAAAGATATTGTTCTGAAATCAGGACTATTATTAAGAGACCTTTTGAATCAAACCTATCCGGACAAACGGATTTTAATGACAAGAGATACCGACGTATATCTGACCCTGGATCAACGTTCGGAAATGGCAAACGCGGTTACTGTCAAGGATAACGAATCCGTTATATTTATTTCGATTCATGCAAACAAAGCCGCAAACTCCAATGCGCGCGGTTACGAAGTTTGGCATATAACCACAAATTACCGCCGTACGCTTCTGGATACCTCAAAACACAATTACTCGCCGGATATTGCCGCAATACTGAATGGTATGCTGGAGGAAGAATTTACCCAAGAAAGCATCATTCTGGCGGATTCCATACTCAGCGGATTAGGCAAAGAACTGGGCAGCTCCGTACCTTCCAGAGGCAGGAAAGCTAATGACTGGTTCGTTGTCAGAAACAGCCGTATGCCGGCAGTGTTGGTAGAACTCGGTTTTGTTTCAAACCGAAGTGACGCCATGCTTATGACAGACGATGAAGGCTTGCAAAAACTCACTGTAGCGCTGTATAATGGGATAAAGAATTTTATCGGTATTTTTGAACGCTAAATGATTGCTTTTATAAACACTATTGTAAGATCAGCCATCGAATTTCTGGCAGTAAAAACCAAACGCCGCGTTTTAATGCTTGCCCTGCTGGCAGTTATCGCTTTATCGGAATTCCTGATATTTGGGCTTGCACGAAGAACTTTTGTATTCTATACTATTGATAATAGGGAAATTGTAGTAGAAGACCGTATGTTAAAACGCTCCCGGTCGCGGGAAGTGGATATCACACGGTATACGGAGGAAACGCTTTTAGGGCCTGCCGCTCCTGATCTGCTGCCTCTTTTCCCCTACGGGACCAGGCTTAAATCCCTGTTGTACCGTGACGGGGTGGTTTATGCTGATTTTTCGGTAGATGCCGCCATGCCGCCTGTTGAGGGTGGGAGTACAATTAACAGCTTTCATACCCTTTATGACGGCATTTTAAGGAATTTTTCACCGGTTAAGGATGTGCGGTTCTTTATAGACGGTCACACCGCGTTTGCCGGGGAATTCCAAAAGACTTACTAGAGGGTTGCCTAAAAGGGGCTAAAAGGTGAATTTTTCGGATTTTATAAGTACGAAAAATTTACAAAAAATTGAGAATTTAATGTTTTGCCGTTGACAAAACATTAAATATTCACTAGAATTAATATTGACAAAAAATTTTAAGAAGCGTTTTTTAAAGGAGTTGTGCATGAAACGAATGCTCATTCTTGTCATCATTACAATGTTGGCGGGTCCGCTGTTTGCCGAAGAAGCTACTCTCATAGACTTTTCCACGCTCACAGCAGATATTCATGTCAAGTTAGGTGAGAACGATACGGACGACAAGCCGAATCAAAATCGTCAAACCTTAATGGATTTTTCTCATGTTGCCGGCGGTAGTTTTACCACTCAGCAAAAACAAGTGATGAAAACATCCCTTGCAATAGAAAATTGGGAAATCTTGCTGGCATCTTCAGCCAGGCATGTAACAAACATCAGCCTGAGCTACACCAGGGAAGCCCCTTCCAAATTGTACGGTACCGTAATGGGTGTCAGGGTGCATTTCCCGACAGAACCCCACAATTCATGGGCTCATATCAAACCGCCGTTTGAAATCCCGGCGTTTGAACCGCAGGCTAATATCGCCGATGACGGATCTATCGAACCTGTTGAAGGTAACGACGGTATCAACGGCAAAAGCCGTTTTGAAGCCCAGGAAGACGGAGAGCCCGCTTACGGCGTTATTAAAAACGTCGGCGTTATTAAATCCGTAGCAGTTAATGTGTACGGTCTTAATTTCCCCCACGGTCTTTCGTCAATCATTATTGACAACACGGGTAACCACAAAAACTTGTTTATGGGTTACCTCCGCTTCGACGGCTGGGGAGAACTTATTTGGAATAACCCCGCTTATATTCAGGAAGTAAGAAACCGTGATATCAGGCTCTATCCTCTTTATCCCGCTTCAACTCCGTTTATAAAGTTTGGCGGATTCATGCTTTCGCGTGACGCGCTACATGAAGGCGGAGACTTTATCGTTTATTTCAAAGACGTAAAGGTTATCTATGATAAAGCTATTCTTGACACAGATACTGATATAGACGATGAAGGCTTGTGGCACATTATTCTTGATCGCGAAACAGCCCGTAAGACATGGGAAATGGAACGCTTTGGTCAGACACAGGTTCTTCGTTATCTGGAATTACAGAAACAGGCAACTGAGCTTCCTTTCGGACACCCTGATCGCCAAGATGATCAACAGCAACAACAACAACAATCAGAAAGGTGATCAACAATTATAACTGATTAAGCGTATCAGAGAACCCAGTGCCTAAATTCAGGCACTGGGTTTTTTTATAACTGATATAAAGAAATGGAAAATGACACAAATATAAATATTTATTCTTCCCCTCCGGATCAAGAAGCCATGCGGGAGGAATATGAAAAATATACGGATATACGCTATAACATTGTTGCCGAGTTAAAAGAACATGTAGACCTTTTAACTAAAGAGGTTAATTCCACTCCTGTTGTCAGCGGCCGGATAAAAAACTTTGCAAGCTATTACGGAAAATATCTGCGTTTTCTGAAAAACAATGTGAAACTTCCGGTTATTACAGACCTGATGGGAATCAGAATCATCTGCCCGTTTATCGAAGATTTAAGCGTTACAGAAGAAGTAATAAAGAAAAATTTTACTGTTACAGAAACGGAAAGAAAGGGACATTATAACTTTAAGGAATTTGGTTATGAATCCATCCACCTGCTGGTTAAGATACCGCAGGAATTAATTGACAAATACGGAAATCCCGGAACAGACATTCTGGAAATACAAATCCGCACCATTCTGCAGGACGCATGGGCGGAAGTTGAACATGAACTTGTTTACAAAGCCGAATTCAGCCCGTTTGACGAACCAATGCGGCGAAAACTTGCGGCGGTAAACGCAAGTCTTTCGCTTGCGGATATAATTTTTCAGGAAATCAGAAGTTACCAGCGCAGATTTACAAGAGAATTGGACAAAAGACGGGAAAGTTTTTACAACAAAATCGAAGAGTCAACGGACGAACTGCTTTTTGCGCAAGAGCCGCAGAAAAAGCCTGAACCGATTTTTAATACCGGTTTAGGTCTTGTTGATACGGACAATCTTTCCATTGACGATCTTTTGGTTAATGCCCTGTCCGCCCACAATAAAAACCATTTTAACGAAGCGATCAGCCAATACAGTAAAATTCTGGAATTAAAACCCAGTAATGAAATACTTTCTATTATTTATAAACACAGGGGCATGGCGAATTTTGCCTGTTCACAGTATAACGACGCCATTGAAGATTTTTCCAACGCCCTTAAATTGGATCAAAAATCATACAAGGCGGCCTACTATCGCGGTGTAGTACATTCCGTTACAAAACAATATTCAAATGCTATAGACGACTATACTCAGGCGCTGACGATAAATCCGTATCAGCCCTTCTGTCTTTTCAGACGCGGCCAGGCATTCTACCATATCGGAGATTACCCGCAGGCGCTATCCGACTGTGAAAATTCCCTTGCCTTAGAGCCATCGAATAAATCTGCGGTAAGATTTAAAAATCTGCTCATAGACAAATTAAAGATGTAAATGGTATAGTGTTATTGTTAGTTGGAAACTTCAGTTTCCAACTAATTTCCTTAAAAAATCGCAGTTTGTATACCGCAGGTATGCAAACGGCAAGATTTGTTCGGCAACCAACCGGGTTACCGAACAAATCCATGGCCGAGTAGCTCAGTGGATAGAGCAATAGCCTTCTAAGCTATTGGTCGGGAGTTCGATTCTCTCCTCGGTCGTAAGCGTAAGTCCTGCCCCGTGTAGACTTACGTGAAAATTAAAGATTAGACCACCTTTAAGCCAAGGCGTCTACTACTCAAAAATGAGAAACAGTATGAGAAAGTACTGTTTCAAAAGGAGTTTAGTATGCGCCGATATTATTTTCATCAACGGAATGGAACTTATTACGCGGAACTTGTTACCCCTGAGGGTAAGAAGTTGACAGCCAGATCAACAGGAAAAGCGACAGAATCGGAAGCCCTGCTTGTCATTGCAAAATGGCTAGATGAAGGAATACCCACAAAAGAGGGTAAACAAAAACCAGTAGAAACCGTTATCGGTCTTGACCGTATCTTAAAAGCGATCCGAAAGACTGATCTTGACAGCACGGACGCAATGAAGATTGTCAATGAGTTAAAAGCCCGAAAAATAATTGACGGCACTTTTACCAAAGCTGGAAAAGAAGCAAAAATATTTGTTGAATTTTTAGAAGAAATATGGGACTACACTTCAAGTCCTTACGTCAAAGAGCTATTGGCAAATAAAGAAAATAGTATTCATAAAAGACATTGCGCCGAAATGTTACGGCGTGTTCATTCATTTTATATTCCTTACTTTAAGGATAGACCACTCTACTCTATTACACGGCAAGACCTAAAAGAATTTGCTTTGTCTTTAGCTGAGCCGCGCCAAAAACCCGAAGGATATAAAGGGCGGTTCGCTGAAAAATTATCCGCGGCGTATCGCACTAAAATTCTAATAACAGCAAAAACCGCGCTACGGTGGGCTTTCAATGAAGGGCTTATTGATACCGATCCTACAGCCGGAATAAAAAAGATAACTGG
>JAIRUC010000284.1 GCA_031254615.1 Treponema sp.
GTTTCTTGCCGCCGTAGAAGTCGACCTTAACCGGGAAAAGCCCATCGGCCTTTTCTATTTATTCAACGCATGGCTGGAATTTGGCAATAAATACTGGCTTAACCCCATGGACAAAGAAAACGGACTGGGGGTACTGGCTGAAATCCTCTTTAAATACCAGGGCGGCATTCAGGAACTGTCCCCTTTTATACAACTCTTAATCCAGGTAGCCCGAAACGGGGTTTCCCCGCGGTCTTTTGTAGAATACGTCGTCCTGCCCCGGATGCGCGACGACTATAACTGGAGAAAGTGGCAGGAAAATCATTTGGAAGCCCTGCAGATAATCGCCGATTTAATTTATTCGGTAAAAGACCGACCGCCTTTTAATCAGGGACATTTAGGCTCCGGAAAAACACGCCTTGCAAGGGATATAGTGTTAGTCAAATATATCGGCAGGCCGTTGGCGCAGTTTCAACTCCTCCAGTTACGCGACAAATCAATGCTGGAAAATTATATCAGCGCGTGGCAGAAAATTACGCTGAAAGAGCCGCTGATTCTTTACTACATCAGAAGCAACGCCCTGCATTTCATTTATGCGATGTCGGGCAAAATTGATTTAATTCAATTGATTGCGATAATAGAGCAGTTACCCGCAATTGAACAATCAATGGGCGTTATCGCGCAAAAAGGCCTTCTGAAATTTGAAAACATCGAGCCGATTTGTCTGTATGATTATGATATTGAAAAAGCCATGTACATAAGAAAACAGCGCGGTTTTCACAGCATGGATTTTGTTACCGAAATAAAAGCATATTTTGGAACCGTACAGGCGCTGCTCAAAAAAGCATCCGGTGTGTCTCTATGTATATATTATTCAGGGCTTTTCAAGCGATACAAGGATTCATCTCTTGCGGAAATAATTTTCCGGCTTATTCAGGTTATTCATAACCGAAGCGGAATGCATGTTTACAAGTGGCACACAAAAAAACTTTTAACAATTCCCAAGAACAAAATGCAGGCGTATGTCGATTTTGTTAATGCGCATCACGGCTGCGACCCCGAATATCCGCAGATACATATTCTGTTCCGCGATGAAGAACAAGCCCGTCAATCTTTTGAAATGGAAAACAT
This sequence comes from Treponema sp., assembly GCA_031254615.1. Taxonomy (GTDB): domain Bacteria; phylum Spirochaetota; class Spirochaetia; order Treponematales; family Breznakiellaceae; genus WQXQ01. Next base: position 1,111 of record JAIRUC010000284.1, read on the forward strand.
TTTGACTAATTTGGGATTACAGCAGTATTTTGCCGCAGAAGGAACGGACAAAGCCTCGTTTAAGCAGGCGCTTAACGCATATATTAAGGAACATTCCGGAATTGAAAAAATTGTAGCCGATTATCAGCAGCAACTCCTTGAAGGCTCGGAATATCAATGGGCGCCTGAGTTTATCCGACAGTTAGATGACATAAGCGATTCCGAAAAAAGATTGTATCTGCACCTGCTTCTTCTGCGTTCCGTTATCAGAGGAATAGGAACGGGTTACAGCTTGTCCAGAAAATCTTCCAGCTTTACTGAGTTGTTTACAAAATACGGCGGTGTAAAATCGCAGGCGAAAATAAACGTAAAAACCTCATTTTTGATGCCCGTTAAACAATCATTTAACAGTTCGGCGGATCATGACGCCCTGGCAAGAAAGGAAGTGAACCTTGCGGCAATAGAAAAACTCTGGAATGTGTTGTGTAACACCGAGCCACTCAGTACCGGCAATGTTTTGACGTTTGTAAATAAGTGGAGCATGGAGCTGGACAAACCTCTGGAAAACGCATTTAACGAAAAACTTGAACTGGAAAATACGCTCAATGAAACGCCGGATGAAGATATTGATGATGATGTTTTAAAAAAGGCAAAAAAGGATATAGCAAAGCAGGAAAAAATTATAGATACTTTGCAGGAGAAAAAGCAGAATTTTACAGCCATTATGGACGAATTCGATATGTTAAATGAAAACCAACAATTTGTCCTTGCGCTCATTCTTGCCGGAATAGCGGGCAAATCGGATGACGAGTACACTTCTTATGTGACCGGATTGCTGCTGCAGCGGTACAAAGATTTAGACAGTATAACTTCCCGGTTAAGTTTTTTGCAGGACGACATCAGTGTTGATGTTTTGTCATATCAGCAGTTTGATTATCTGTTAAACTTTCTGGAGACATTGTTTTTCAATTTAAGGGAAGACAATGAAATTATTGAGCTAATAGAAGAAACTGGCGTCTTACAGGAGATACTCAGCCCGTATTTGATCACAAAAAAGAAAGATGTAACGCTTGACGCACTGGACGCCGCAGCAAAAAAAATGACCGGTTACGCGAATATGCAGGCTGAACGTGCAAAATGGCAAAGCATACTGAACAAAATGGAGCAGAAAGACGAAAAATATTTTCACAGCATGGAAATATACACTTCTAAAACTTTTATGGATTCTTTTTACGGGGACATGGGAGGAATTTGTCTGTCCCGTCTTCCAGAACAAATATTACAGCCCGGCTTTTTTGTACAGCGTCTGACAGATAATGTTGAAAAGCAAATCGTAGGCATGTCGATTCTTTGTTTGTCAAGCGGCGGCTTTTCTTCGCCGGAAGTAACAGCTGTAAATTATTTTCAAGCCTTTGGATTTAATCCGTTATCATCCCTGCTCAAACATTTTTCCGCTGAACAACAGTTGTATTTATACCTTCAATTCAGGTTGAATATGGAAAAAGCCGCATGGATGACGAATCTGCCTGTTGCGCTGTCCGGCGTTGACACTCCATGGGGATTGATTTCAAATAACGCTTATTTCGGCGATCTAATCCGCAAATATGAGTACAGCAAACCAACCGCAAAAAAAGTATTTAACGCAAAAGGACTGTCTATTTATTACAAAAAAGAAAATTTTGCCGTCGCATTAGTAATAATCGATCCGCGCGGTTATGAGAAAATTGCAGACCCTGCCCAGATACCGACTTTTTACGCGCATCGGGAACTGCAAAATACAGAAAACTTTGGGTTTTAATTCTATTTGCTTGACAGTATGTATGCTTGTGATATATGATGATAAAAGTAAAAACAATAATTCTTTATATCATAAGGAATTATAACAGAAGCGGAGGCCTCAAGCCTTCCAAACCGTAATTTTTTTTGAGGGAGGGAAAAACGGTTTGTCGTTGTTTGTGGTATTTTTTTGAACAGCGCCGGGCCTTTTCAATTTACAAATGAAAAAAAGAGCTCTTGTCAGTGTATTTTACAAGGACGGCATCCTTGAATTGGCTTCGTTTTTGAGCGGTTCAGGGTGGGAGATTCTTTCAACCGGAGGCACTTCAAAGTACCTGCAGGAGAATAAAATCCCTGTTACAGACGTTTCTTCGGTTACCGGTTTTCCCGAATGTCTTGACGGGCGGGTAAAAACCCTGCACCCTGCGATTCACGCCGGTATTTTGGCGCGCAGAGATGTCCAGACTCATGTTGATACTCTGAAAAATCTGAACCTTAGCACAATAGACCTTGTCTGCTGTAACCTGTATCCCTTTTTTGAAAAAGTGCAGGAAGGTCTTTCTCTTGAGGCGACAATTGAGTTTATCGACATCGGCGGGCCTTCGATGCTTCGTTCCGCGGCAAAAAATTTCCGCGATGTAATTGTTCTTACAGACCCCGCCGATTATCCGCAGGTAGTTGAAGGCTTAAAAGCCGGAGATGTCCCTGTGGAATTTAAAAAACAGCTTGCCGGCAAAGTTTTCGATTTAACTTCCGCCTACGACGCCGCAATAGCGCGTTACATACTGGACGACGAGTATCCGCGCTATCTGCCGCTTTCACTTGAAAAAGGTCAGCACCTGCGCTACGGAGAAAACGGCCACCAGTCCGCCGCGCTCTATCTGCACACTGACAGCCACGGCGTCCTTAAAGGAATGGAGCAGTTGCACGGCAAAGAGCTTGGCTACAATAATATCAAAGACCTTGATTTAGCATGGAAAGCAGTCTGCGCCTTTGGCCTTTCTGCCGACGGAACTCTTCCGGCAGGCAGTAAAGACGTTAACCAATTATTTTCAGAGGTTAACGACGCTGTGAAACCATGTTGTGCCGCTATAAAACACAATACTCCGTGCGGAATTGCGCTTGGAAACACACTAATTGAAGCGTACGACAAAACATTCGCCTGTGATCCTGTTTCGATCTATGGCGGCATAATCGCCTGTAACACCGTCGTTGACGCCGGTGTCGCGGCAAAACTTGGCGAGTTGTTTTTGGAAATTGTAGCCGCCCCCGGTTTTGACGAAGACGCGCTAGAGATTCTGAAAAAGAAAAAAAATCTGCGTATTTTAAAACTGAAAAAATCTCCACAGGAAACCCATGAATATGTCGCAGTTGACGGCGGTCTTTTGGTTCAGCAAAGCGACCGTCGCCTTCTTGAAAAGTGGGATGTGGTAACAAAAACCGCGCCTGAGACTTGCGACATCCCTGACATGATTTTCGGAATGAGGGCAGTAACCTTTGCCAAATCCAACGCAATTATGATAGTGAAAGAGCAGGCGGCGACAGGCATCGGCTGCGGGCAAGTAAACCGCATCTGGCCGACATTGCAGTCCCTGGAAAGAAGCGCGGATGTCTTAAAAGCCGAAAACCCGTGGAAGAACAGCGAGCCCGCAAGAGTTCTGGCATCCGACGCATTTTTCCCGAAGACCGACATTGTTGAAGCCGCCGCCGCCGCGGGAATCAAAGCCATTATCCAGCCCGGCGGCTCGATCAACGACAAGCTTTCAATTGAGGCCTGCGATAAGTACGGGATAGCAATGGTGTTTACAGGGACGCGGCATTTTAAACATTAAGTGGGCTGGTTCTATTAATTGATAAAGCAGTTAGAATAGTTTTGATTCTACCTGCAACCGTTATCTGAAATACCCCACAGCCCCCGCGAATATATCCATCTTCCTTATCCCAGGTATATTTCTAAAAAGCCCGTCGTCAAAACGCTCGTTATGCGCCATTCTGCCAAAGATGCGGCCGTCAGGCGAAGTTATGCCTTCAATCGCAAAATTGGAATTGTTCGGATTAAAGCTGATATCCTGTGAAGGACTGCCGTCGAAATCGACATATTGAGTAGCTATCTGGCCGTTAGCCGCAAGTTCTCGGATTTGCTCTTCGCCGTCGATAAAACGCCCTTCGCCGTGAGATACCGGGACAATGTATGAGGCGCCAAGTTCAAGATGAGAAAGCCACGGCGATTTATTCGATGTTACTTTTGTCCTTACAAGTGTCGACTGATGCCGTCCGATTGTATTGAAGGTTAGGGTGGGGGAGTCCTGCGTCATTGCGCGTATTTCGCCGTAAGGGACAAGCCCAAGTTTGACAAGAGCCTGAAATCCGTTACAGATACCGCATACAAGACCGTCGCGCTCACGCAAAAGTTCCATAACGGCGTCGGAAACGACGGGATTTCTGATAAATGCCGTTATAAATTTGCCCGAACCGTCCGGCTCATCGCCGCCGGAAAATCCTCCGGGGAGAACCAGACCTTGAGCGGTGCGAATGGCTTTTTCAAAAGCACGGACGCTTTCTGCGATGTATGAGGGGGTAAGGTTGCGTATAACAAATATTTCCGCCGCTCCTCCGGCTTTTTCAATTGCTCTTGCCGTGTCGTATTCGCTGTTTGTTCCCGGAAAAACGGGAATGACAAATTTTGGTTTTGCGTAACGCTCTTTCGTTTTGATTGTTACGCCCTTGTCATAAAAGAACGCTTCTGTTTTTCCTTCCTGTTTTGTATTGTACGGATAAACCGGCTCAAGCGTTTTTTCCCATGCGTTCTGCAGTTTTTCAAGCGGAATGATAAAAGTTTTTACTTTAAGAGTGTATTCGTCCGTTGTGCGTCCCAGCAAAACGCCAATTTGCAACGGCGCGTCTGTTTCAAATATAAAGCCGCCAAAGCCGGGCTCAATTAAAAGCGGCTCTTGCGCTTCAAAACCAATCCTGTTACCAATGCACATTTTTACAACAGCCTCAAGTGTTCCTCCGCTGTCGACCGCCCACGCGGAAAGTATTTTTCGCTCGGCAATTAATTTTTCGGCAGTGTCAAAATATTCGCGTAACGCGGCAAAATCCGCTTTTTCAAAAACTGAGTACGGCGGTTTATAAAGATAAACATAACTTGCGGTGCGCTTGAATTCGGGCGTTACTATGTTGTCAATTTCTGCGGTGGAAACGGCGAATGAAACGAGCGTCGGCGGCACGTCGATATTTTCGCCGTTTTTAAGCGAGAAGGAGCCGGACATTGAATCCTTACCGCCGATTGCCGCTATTTCCAGTCCAAGTTGAGCGTCAAGCGCGCCAAGGAGCGCAGACACGGGCTTTCCCCACCTTAAAGGAGTATTGCGTAACCTTTCAAAATATTCCTGAAACGAAAGCCAGCACCGCTTTCTGCTGGCGCCGGCGGCGATTATTTTCGCCAGCGACAGAATAACGGCGAAAACCGCCCCGTGGTACGGGCTTGCCGACGATATTTCCGGATCGAATCCCCATGACATAAGAGAGCAGGTTTTTGTTTCGCCGTTAAGTACGGGAATTTTTGCCGCCATTGCCTGTGCCGGCGTTAGCTGATATTTCCCGCCGAAAGGAGCTATAACGGTTGCCGCTCCGATGTTTGAATCAAAACGGTCTACAAGCCCTTTTTGCGAACATATATTTAAACCGCCGATAAATTTTTCAAGTTGTTGCGCGTCAGGCTCGTTTTTTGTGAATGTAATTTGAGGGGAAGCGATATGCGCTTTCGCTTGCTTTTTCGCTCCGTTGCTGTTAAGAAATTCCCTTGAAAGGTTTACGATTATTTTCCCGTTCCAACTCATTACAAGACGTTTTTCACGCGTGACTTCGGCTATTACAACAGCTTCAAGATTTTCCGCAGACGCAAGCTCAATAAAAGTTTTTGCGTCTTTTTCAGATGTTACTACGGACATCCGCTCCTGACTTTCGCTGATCGCGAGTTCCGTGCCGTCAAGACCTTCGTATTTTTTTGTTACTTTATCAAGGTTGATTAAAAGACCGTCCGCGAGTTCTCCCACGGAAACGCTGACCCCGCCCGCGCCGAAATCATTACAGCGTTTTATCAGGCGCGTCGCCTGTGGGTTGCGGAAGAGCCTTTGAAGTTTCCGCTCTTCCGGCGCGTTGCCTTTTTGAACATCAGCGCCGCAGGTTTCAAGAGAGCTGGAAGTGTGCGACTTTGAAGAGCCGGTCGCCCCTCCGATCCCGTCGCGCCCGGTACGTCCGCCAAGAAGTATAACAACGTCTCCCGGTTCGGGAGTTTTGCGTATAACATTTTCGGCAGGGGCGGCTCCTATTACCGCTCCGATTTCCATGCGTTTCGCCGCATAGCCCGGGTGGTAAATTTCGTGGACGTGCCCTGTCGCAAGCCCTATCTGATTGCCGTAAGAGCTGTAACCTGCCGCCGCGGTACGGCAAATCTTGCGCTGGGGCAGTTTGCCATCAAGAGCGCCGGATGCGCCCTGAAGCGGATCCGCCGCGCCCGTTACGCGCATAGCCTGATAAACAAATGCGCGTCCTGAAAGCGGGTCGCGTATCGCCCCTCCAAGACAGGTAGCCGCTCCGCCGAACGGTTCAATTTCGGTAGGGTGATTGTGCGTTTCATTTTTGAACATCAAAAGCCAGTCTTGCGGCTCTCCGTCTACATCCACTTTTATCTTTACGGAACAGGCGTTAATTTCCTCGGATTCGTCCAAATCCGGCAATAATCCGCGTTGTTTTAACGCTTTTGCGCCTATTGTCGCGATATCCATCAATGTTACGGGCTTGCCGCTTCGGCCAAGGGACGCCCTTACTTCAAGATAATTCTTATAACTTTCGCGTAACGCCTCGTCGTCGATTTCAATTTCATCAAGCTCCGTTAGAAATGTTGTGTGGCGGCAGTGGTCCGACCAATATGTGTCAAGTACGCGAAGTTCCGTAACAGAAGGGTCGCGTTTTTCATGATCACGAAAATAAGCCTGACAAAAAAGAAGGTCTTCTGTATCCATAGCCAGATTCATTGTTACGCGCAATTCATCAAGAGCGGATTTTGAAAGAGAGATAAATCCTTCAATATTTGCGACATCTTCCGGCTTACTGTAATTTTGAACAAGCGTCTGCGGCTTTTCCATGGCAGCCTGCCGGCTTTCGACAGGATTTATCAGCCATGATTTTATCCGGCTGTACTCGTCATCTGTAATTTTTCCGTACAGAACATATATTTTTGACGAATGAATATTCGGCCTTTCTTTTCCGGTTGCAAGCGAAATACACTGGGCGCACGAATCGGCGCGCTGATCAAACTGTCCCGGCAGGAATTCAACCGCAAAAACACGCGCATCTTCAAAAGCAGGCAGTTTATCATAAGTAACATCGACAGGCGGCTCCGAAAAAATTGTGTTTTTTGCCGCTTCAAAATCCCGCTCTGAAAGACCATCTGCGAAATAGCGGTTAATAATCCTTACGTTCTCAATCTGTATCTGAAGCGCAAGCCGTAAATCGGCGGCAACAGCAGCCGCCTCTTCTGCAAATTCCGCCTTTTTTTCAACATAAATCTCGTAAACATTCATTTATTGAATTATAGTAGTTTAGTAAAAAGTATTAAAGCCTGTGAGGGGAGAAGGTCGCTATTAATCCTTTTTGAAAATGCTACAAATACCTTTTCTCCGCCTCATCCCTAACCTTCGCGTAAAGTTCAATATAGCTCGTCGCCGTACTTCCGGCGATTTTGGTCATAAGCACTTCTTCAACCTGAAAAAGGCCGACTTCACTTGACATATTAACATCAATGCGGATGGGTTTTTCCTTTCCCGCGATGATGTTTACCTCTTCGATTGAATTTGCCGAATACTGATGTATATGCCCCGTTTTGGAATTTGTGTACATGGCAATTCTTGCGCGGCCTTTTGTCATGTCGCAGCCGTCGGCGACCTGCACAATTCCCGCTTCAATAGAGCTGACGCTTATAGTTCCCATATGTCCCCTGATTCCTTCAAGAGAAAGAGCGCGCAGCATTGTCTTTTTATGTAAATCGTCCCCGTAAACTTCATTTAAAAGATTGTCTATATACGGCAGAGCAAGAATCATGCTGTGCAATTCGTGATCCTGCCTGCCCATGCCCATTCCAAGATCATGAAACATACCCGAAATAATGACCGCTAACACGCTGTCTTCAAAATTGCCGCATTCGTCTGCTTCAAGGCTGGTTTTTATTCCCGCTTTTTTTAAAAGGTCCAGCATTATTACACTGTTAAGCGCAACTGTCCGCATATGCACAGGGCCGTGATCGTTAAAACCAAGCCTTACAATGGAAACTTTATTTGCGTAATCCTGCGCCGCCTGAAGTTCCTCATTCGCAAGCAAAAGTTTAAGGCCTTTCATTACATTTCTGGAAAGATTCATCGAATCTACTATGTCAATTAGTTTAATATCAACACTTACTTCTCTTGGCGATTTCATTATCTCCTCCTAACGGATAAATATATAGCTTGTTTCCGCTCCGTTTAAATTATCAAAATAAACATTTGTAAAATCCCAGCGGTTGTTCAGCGCCCAAAAACCGCGTGAACGCATAAGGTGTATCATTGAGCATTGTTCCAGCAGTACTGACTGAAATTCATCCCAAATTATCTGCGCCTTGCTGCTGTCAATGGTAAACTTTCCCTCGTTGTAAAGATAATCAACACGCGCTTCCCAGTCTGTTGCGGGCGTTAGCTGATTTGGATTCCAAAGATGAAGGTTTCCCGATGTCGGCCAGACATTGCTTCCCTGACTTGGAAAAATATTTGAGCCGGAAAGTGCTATTAACGTTGAATCCCAGTCAAAAGTGCTGAACAACTGTTCCACCTGTTTTTGAAAATCCACAATACGGATATTTACTTTAATTCCCATTTTGGAAAGCTCGTCCCTGATTATCGATGCCGTATCCTGATACACCGTACTTTCCGATCTTATGATAAGGTTGAATTCGATGCTGCGGTTTTTGCTGTCGCGCATAACGCCCCTTTTATCTTTTTTAATTCCAATAGAGGAGAGCAGTTCCTGCGCGCGCTGTGTGTCATAAATATACTGCAAAGTAATATTCGGATTGTAATACGGATTCGGTTCGGGGAACAGATCGAGTTTAGGCTCGGCAAGCCCGCGGTACACTTGCGCGTTTATCCTGTCGCGGTTAAGAAGACAGCTCATTGCCTGACGGAATTCTTTTTGAATAAACCACTCATATTGAGGCTTGTCCTTGTTTACCGGATTTTGGTTGAATGTCCAAAAAGCGGAGCCCAGAGAGCCTTCGGAATTAAAAACCGTGTAACTGTTATCCCCTTTGTTGACCAGTCCGTCTAAATCTTCGGGACGCAGAGTGTAAGATTCGGTTTGTCCGTTTTTGAAAAGAAGCTGTTTTGTGTTTTCATCGGGAATGATGCGGACAATATTTTCTTCGACATACGGAAGCGAAACGCCGTTTGCGTCCTTCCTCCAGAAATCGGGATTTCGTTTGTAAACAAGCCTCTGCCCGGGAGTATATTCAACCAGGAACCATTCCCCCATCGAAGGAATTGTTTTTGGATCATCCGCTACGCTGAAAACATTTCTTACTTTCTCAACTCCGCCCTGTTCCTTGGCAGGCTGATAAATGTGGCGCGGACCAAAATCCATATTTGTCATTAACAGCGGGTCCGCAATTATCCGCGGAAAATGAAATGAAAAACGCCTGTCGTCAATTTTATGAATAGTAACGCGCGCGTCACTTCCGTCCGGCATGGTTAAAAACTGGCCGTAGTAGCCGGAACTTTGAAAATCGGGATCGCCGGCAATTTCATCGTACCAGAAAATCACATCGTCGCTTGTTACTTTTTCTTTTCTGTAGGAATTATAATAACTCCAGTAGACATCATCACGCAGGGTGAAAATAACAGTCAGCGTATCAGCCTTTTCATCGATTATAATTTCAGGCGAAGCAACTCTTGGTTTCCATTCGCGGCTTATCACGTCATAATCAAGCAGATAGTCGGTCATGCTGTTCACGACGGAAGAAGTCGAGCTGTCCTGTTCGGCGATAAGATGATTAAAACTTTTCGGGTCTTCCGCCATCACCGAATTCCACGTTCCGCCCAAAACGCCCGGCAAAAATTCTTCCCCGCGCCACGGCTTGCTTACCGTTTTAGCAAGTATCTCCGCAAGCCCCTCGGCATTAAGCGCGTTAAGCTCCTCAAGAGAAAGTTCTTCGCTCTTGGTACAGGAAAAGAAAAGTGTAAAAATCGCGATAGTCAGTAGTATTTGTTTCATTAATTTATAATAAAGAGGAGATACCTCAAAGACAAGCCCTGTGGTACTGTCTTCATTTTCCCAAAAAGGTGTATAATAGTGTATGGGTTCAAAAGAACAGCGAATTCAAAAACTGGAAAAATTAATCGAAAAATATCAGGCCTCTTATTACAACGGGGAAGCGGAAATTTCTGACAGCGAATTTGACCTGCTTTGGGACGAATTAAAAACCCTGTCCCCCGGCAGTGCGGTTTTGAAAAAAGTTGGGACAGGGCCGGATGTTGACGGTTTCCCCAAGGCGCGCCATTTGATTCCAATGGGCAGTCAGGAAAAAGCCTCCAATCCGCAGGAATTTCTTGTCTGGGCAAAAAAAATGGGAATAGATGGCTCAAATTCGCCGCAGGAAAGTAAAAACAAAGATAATGTATTAACCGCAAAAAAATCAGGGTTAACGAAAAATTTTATTGTTCAGTATAAACTGGACGGAGCAAGTCTGGAGTTACAGTACAAAAAAGGAAAACTTGAGCGCGCCGTAACACGCGGAGACGGCGTCACAGGCGATGATATTACCGAAAACGCAAAGCGCATGAAGGGGACGGTTTTAAAGCTGGACATTCCCTTTTCCGGCGGCATCAGGGGCGAGGTGATTATGACCCACGATGTCTGGCAGAACAAATATCCGACCAAGGCAAACTGCCGCAATGCCGCCAACGGGATCATGCGCCGCAAGGACGGGCAGGGTTGTGAGGACTTGCAGCTTATTGTTTATGACGCGGCAGACCCTCAAAACAGCGAATATTTTACGGACGAAACTTTAAAAATAGAGTGGCTGAAAAAACGCGGATTTAAAACAGCGGAAACAAAGGTATTTTCAAATGCAAAAAAAATAATTGATTACCGGCAGGAAGTAACGGACAAGAGAGAGGCGCTTCCCTTCGACATTGACGGTCTTGTAGTAAAGGACGTTATAACCGACACTGACGATTTAAAACGCGCCCGTCCCGAAAAGCAGATTGCTTTTAAGTTTGAGCTGGAAACGGCATACAGTATTTTACGCGAAGTACAGTGGAGCGAGTCGGGCGCAACATATACGCCTATAGGAATCATAGACCCCGTCCGTCTTGCCGGGACTACTGTTAAAAGAGCAAACCTGAACAACCCCGGTATGATCCGTTCAAGAGAATTGAAAATCGGCTCCGCTGTGTCTGTGGTCAAACGCGGAGAAATAATCCCTAAAATTGAAGGGCTTGCTCCCACAGAACAGCCTTCGCAGACAAAGGAAATTGAATTCCCGGACACCTGCCTTACCTGCAACAGCGCGTTAGTTGACGCGGGGACAAGGCTCTACTGCCCGAATCCGCAGTGTTCAAAGCGTCTTTTGCACCGGCTGGAAAAGTGGATTTCCGTACTGGACATCCGTGAGTTAGGTGAAAAACTTTTAACACAGCTATTTGAAAAAAAGCGCGTTACCTACATTCACGAACTTTACACGCTTCAAACAGAAGAACTTGCCGGCTTTGACAGAATGGGCGATCTTTCCGCTGCAAAAGTAATCCGCCACATAAGACTTAAACGCAATCTAACGCTTGCCGCCTTTGTCGCCGGTTTTGACTTTGAAGGAGTCGCGGAAACCACAATGGAAAAAATTACCGATGCCGGTTTTGACACTTTGGAAGAATTGCGCCGCGCCACAATCGCAGACCTTGCGCAAGTTTACGGTCTTGGCGAAATTACCGCTGAGGTTATTGTTGAGGGGCTTAAAGAATGCGCGGACGAAATGGACGCGGTTCTGCAGACAGGAGTAATCTCAATCGCGCCGCCTGCCGCGCAGGAGACTCTGACAATGCGCGGACTTTCTTTCTGCTTTACAGGCGAGTTAAAGTCAATGAAGCGCGGCGAGGCGGAAGAGAAAATAAAAGCCCTTGGCGCTCAGGCAAAATCCTCGGTAGTGAAGGGACTTTCCTATCTTGTTACAAATGACGCCGCTTCCGGTTCGTCAAAAAATAAAAAAGCGCAGGAGTTGGGAGTACGCGTCATCAGTGAAGATGAATTTTTGGCTTTACTTTCGGAAAAAATCGCAGAAAACGGCGTGGCGGTACAGGGAGAATTGTTCTAATACCAGTTTTCCATCGCCTGAAATTTTTCGCGTACTTTTTGCAGCAGGGCAAGTTCGCGCCTTATGGTTTTGCCGTAATCGAGAGAACCGTTTTCAATTCTAAAGGCCTCATCCTCCCAGAATTGAATCTTTTGCAGGTTGATCCACCGGAAGCGTCTTTCGGTGGCTTTTTCCTGCCATTTTAACGCTTCGTCCCAGTAGTATAGCGCAGTACGGTAACAGGTTTCCGCTGTTTCAAGGCTTTCGAGATTCTGCTCTTTCCATGGGGCGTTGTAAAAATAGGCGTTGCGTTTGTTCCATTTGTTGCCTAAAAAAAGATATTGCTCGATAAGTTTTAGATTTACGTGCATATTAAAAAGATTGCGGTATTTCTCCCACTGAATTTCATCTTCGATAAGTGTAAGCGCGTAAAGCGGATTTGCAAAATCTGCCTTCATAGCCTGTTCCAGCCAGTAGATATTTTCCATGGAGTCGTCCGGGTACTGAATGTAGTGGATGTGAAAGAGCCTGTAGTACTGTTCTTTGTAGGTAACAAAGTAACTGTTTACAGGCAATGAAATCGTGATAAAAATAAAGAGAAAAGCTGTTTTAAAAAAAGTTTTCACTATGCTTTAAATATCGGCATTTGTGAGATTATGCTCCATACCCTGCCTGCGACTTCTTGCGCGGTTTTTGATGCGTCTATCGTTTCAACTCTGACCCCTGTATCCGTGTACATTCCCAGCAGGGATTTGTACTTTTCACAGGCCTTAGCCTGAAATTCGCGGTATTCGTATATTTCAAGGGAAGAGCGGTTTTTCAAGCGTTCAACGGCGATTTCCGGCTCAATGTCAAAGAAAATCAACACTTCGGGGGCAGGGAAGCGGGAATTCAGGCTTGCAGGCAGTTCATCACCACACTCAATACCCTGATAAACCAAAGAGGACAGAACATATCTGTCACTTACGACCAATTCGCCGCGGTTTACATGTTCAAAAATGCCGTCAGGTCCGTAAATATGCTCGTTTCTGTCTGCCGCGAAAAGCATTGCAAGGGTTTGCGGAGTAATAGGCGCTTCTTTTTTCAGCGCAGCACGGATTATTTTACCGATTTGCCCGTTAGTAGGCTCAAAAGTGGGGAAAAAACAGAGTTTGCCGGATTGTTTCAGGCGTTCTGACAAAATTAGCAACTGAGTAGTAGTTCCGGTTCCGTCGCCGCCTTCAAATACCGCAAAATTTGGGATAATTTCCATTTTCAGATAAAGATTTTAACATAAAATTACATAAAACACAATAAAAAAGCGTAAAATACGATACTTTTACCTGGTAAAAATGTTATAATTATTGATATAACACTATAGAAAGTAATATAAGGGTATACCGCCTGACCATTGTAGTCAGGCACCCGGCGCCTTGTGCGGCAAGCCGCGAGGTAAAAAACGTTAGGACAGACCATTGTTAAAGACACAGACTCGTGTAATTTATATAAAAATTCTCGTCTTTACAGGTTTGATTGCCGTTTCTGTTCTTGCCGTGCGCCCTGTACATTCCGCGTTGACCGCGGCAATGAGTCATATTCGCACAAATTTCATAGAAAAAATAGAATCCCTTACCGGTATTGAAATACGGTATTCATCGATCCGTCCGACATTTTTTGGATCCTTTGATGTTAGGAATCTGTCTCTAATAAAAAACGAAAAACCATTTCTTTCCGTATCCAGAGTCAGAATTTCTTTTTCCCTGCCGGAATTGTTAAAAGGCAATAAAGCCGCCTTTCACAGCATTCAGCTTGAGCATCCTTCGATTACGCTTGATTTGCAGGAAGACAAGGATACGTTTGAGTTTTTGTCGTCATTGATGAACGATGAAAAGAAAAGTAACAAAGAGGTGCTTGAGCAGATAGCCCAATTTTTCCCCGGGAAAACAGATCTGCAGATACGGAATTGTTTTGTCGGTTTAACCGACAGCGCCAGAAAATACCAAATTCAAAATATGGATATTGACATTACAGGAGACGGAGTACAACTTTTGTTTAACGGAAAACTCAACGCGGAATTTATTTACACGGATTTATTAAGCAAGACTTTCAGCATAAACGGTGAAATTGGCATGAACGGCGTATGCTCGGTTAATCTGGACGAGGGCAGTGCGAACCTTTTTATTTCGTCTATCTCCGGCAGCGAGCAGGAAGCCGGTAAACAAAAGGCGTCGTTTTTCAAGCCGTTTGCGGACGAAAATTTAAGTACAAAAGAATATTTTAATGTGCAGCCGTTAAATTTTATTCTTGATTTTAAAGACGGGATTCTAAATCTGAACACCGGAGGTGACACGTCAGGTGAAAATATGTCCTTCAGCGGATTTATTTATTATAATACCGGAACAAACAGCATTACAACAGAAATGAATTTCGATGATTTTCTGCTTGCAGATTTTGTAACATTTTCACATCCACGAGGCGATATTAACCGCATATTTTTTACTCCTGTAACAGGCGATGCTTCATTTTATTCCGACGGCAGCGCGATGAGGTATTGGGCGGATTTTCATGACAGTAATTCATCAGATAATTCTTTTGTAGTTAAAATTCACGGTAATGATAAATATATTACATTTGATAAACTGCGTTTATTTTCACCTTACAACAAAAAGTCAGACAGTTTTTTCAGCGGAGAACTTGATGTTACCGGCAGGATTGGATTCAGCCCGCTTACGTCGTCCGGAACAATATCTTTTAACAAATTCAGTTTTGGTACGGATGAATTTATTAATGCTGTTTTTACGGTTTCCACACAAAAGAACGAGATACAGATAACAAGTGAAAATATTGCCGCAGGTCAATTGGTGCTTAACAATTTTGGCATTTATCTTATACCCACAGACAGGGATTTGGGCATTGTAGTATCAATCACAGGCAAAGAAGAAAAAACCGTCGATGTGTTCGCTGCGCTTAATTATTCGCCAAGGCATCTTGAAGTTTCAACGACAATAGATTCATTTTCCGTTATGGACTTGATGCAGGCAGCGCAGCCGTTTTCAAAGGCAGTAAAAAATCCGCCTGTAGGAAAAAATTATCTTGTCAATTCTTCAATATCAGCGGAAATCTTTTTAACAACCGATTTTAATCAAGTTGTGTATAACGTGCCAAATATGGTTTTTGAAACGCAGGATGTTACCGGCCGGTTTTCTTTTTCGGGCACCGATCGAATCTTTACTTTAAGTGAAAGTGTTATCACCAGAGATGAAACAGAGTTGGTTGTTTCGGCTCAATATAATTTTGCAAACCCGGTGGAAATTGGTTTTTTATTAGCCGCAAAATATCAGGATTTGTCATGGAATGTAGAAGGCCAGATTCTAGATAAAACGACATTAATTATCCGGGACGCAGGCGGTCTTTATGTCTATGGCAGCCGCTCTGGTTCCGGCGGCGTTTCCGGCTACATGGAAGGCGTTGATTTTCCGTTTTTGGTAGATAACAAGACGATTTATTTAAATTTTTACCTTACTTTGCGCTATACATCAAATGATTTTTGGTATGTAGATGTCGCTCATTTCAACGCCCGCGATTATAATTCATTGCAGGGAATCGAGTTTATCAGCGTTTCCGGAGCTGTTGATAATGACGGGGCCAGCTTCAGGAATTTGCTGTTACGGGACAATATCGGAGAACTTGCCGGCAGCGTAGATTTTGCATGGGATACCGATTTTTCATATCTTCAATTCCTTGTAAATTTAACTGACGGGCGCGAAAAAGGAGAAAATTATTCTGCCGAAGGAATTGTTAAAAAAAACCATTTTAATATACTCGCTTCGGTCTCCGATATGCGCCTTGATCGTTTGTTGGGGAAAAGTAAAGGCGGCAGAGAAATCCTATTGAGCGGGAGCGCGGAAGTTTTAGGTGATTCTATTAATTCGTTCACTGCCAAATGCGATCTGGAATCTCTTTACATAAAGAACAGCGCGCTTAAAGCATCTGCCTCAGTTGTATTTACAAATGACGAACTTACCGCTACTGATATAAAATTTGATTACAATGATGTAAATGTCGTAATGCCTTTGTTACAGTTGAACCGGATTGAAAGTTATGCGATGGCAAAAGGCGATATTCAGGGAGTTGTATTTAAAAAATGGCTTGAAAGCAGTTTTGAGCTTAATGCGAATTTTATAAATATTGATTCATGGTTAGAGATAAAGCAGGCGCTTGCCTCAATTGACGGTTCTTTTAAAGCGGATAAAATACAGTACAGATATGAAGATTATGATTCATTTTCATTTGTATTTGCAAGTAACGATGGGGCCGTTTCTGTTTCCGGCGGCCCAAAAAATATGCTGCGTCTTGAAATGGACACGGGAGGTAATTTTTTTGCAGGTCTTTCCAGCCCCTTCCCGATACGAAGTACTGTTGTCGGAATTTATAAAGACGGTATTATCAATGCCCACTGCGGCGACTTATATATAGATTTATCCGCGTTATGGGATTTAACGGGAGATTCGCCCGACTTTGCAATCGCCGGAGGATATGTTACGGGAAAAGTTGATATTCGAGGGTCCATTCTGGAGCCGGAATTTTTTGGAACCGCAAGAGGAACAAGTATCCGCTTTCTTGTGCCGGAATACATCAGCCATGATATAAAAGCTGTTCCTTTTGACGCTGTCCTTGAAGGAAATGAATTGGTTTTTGACCGTGTACCGGTTACAGTTGGAAGCGGCGGCGGGACAGTAAGCGGCTGGCTTCGTTTTGAAAACTGGGTTCCGGAAAATGTCGGTCTGGAAATTACTGTTCCAAGAAGCACGCCGATACCGTATATGTTTAACATAACAGGTTTTCTTGCAGATGGGGATGTTTCCGGAAAACTTAATATAATCCGCGAAAACGAAATGATGGAAGTGTCAGGTGATCTTTTTGCAAATAATACCGAAATGGGTCTTATATTTGATGAAGTCAGACAAGACCGTTATAACACAGAGAAAAAAATCCCCACTGTTGTAGAGTTGACTGTTACAACCGGGCCTGTGGTAGAATTTATCTGGCCAAATAAAAGCGCTCCCATTTTAAGGGCAACCCCGGAAATAGGGACCGTAGTTATGGTTTTTGCCGACACAATGACCGGACAATATACACTTAACAGTGATATAACGATTCGTTCCGGTGAGTTGTACTATTTTGACCGCAGTTTTTATATTCGGCAGGGAAATCTGGTTTTCAGGGAGAATGATCAGCAATTTGACCCGCGTATAAGCGCGCGAGCCGAAATTCGGGAACGCACAGATTCAGGACCTGTAACTATTTCGATGGTTATAGAAAATCAACCGCTTTTAACTTTTATTCCCCGTTTTGAGGCAAGCCCCTCACTTACACAACTGGAGATTTATTCGCTTTTAGGCCATAATATGTATGCTATGAGCGGAGACGAAAGCGGCGATACGGCAACGCGTGTTCTTTTGAGCTCCGGTACGGACATTTTATCCCAATATCTTTTAAGCGATGATTTATTGGGACAAATTGTCAATGTACGGCAATTTGAGCGTACGGTAAGAAATCTGCTGTATTTGGATATGTTCAGTGTCAGGACAAAGTTTGCTCAAAATTTTGTAGTTTCAAACGCATCCAGCTTTGGGCAGGACCCTGTTGACAGAAACAGCCGTGTAGGTAACTATTTTGATAACACAAGTGTTTATTTAGGTAAATATATAGGTCAGGATTTGTTTATTCAGGGCATGATTACCGCGCGCTATGATGAAAACAGACTAACTATGGGTGGATTAAGGATTGAGCCGGATATTGGTATAGAGTTTAATACTCCGTTATTTAATATACGCTGGGATTTCATTCCATCAAGCCCGGAAAACTGGTGGGTTAACGATAATTCTATTACTCTGATATGGAGTAGGTCATTTTAGGAGTTTTAATGCGAATTAAATTCTTTTTCGTTTTGCTTTTTTTTATTACAGCGGTTTGCGTCTTTTCGCAGCAACAGCAGTCAGAGCAAGACTGGTTTACCGGAAAACCAATCAGTGATATTCTTTTTTCCGGGATAAAAAACACATCGCAGTCGGAACTGGAAGCCTTAATGTTTCCGTACAAAGGGCGCATTTACGATGAAGATTTATACATCGAAATTTTAACAAAGTTATTTGCGCTTAATTATTTTATAAATATTGATGTCAGTACCCAACGCGCGGACGGCGGCAGTAAAGTAATATTGATGTTTACAGTTACTGAATTTCCGGTTATCGGCCGTATCAATTATTCGGGGAATTCGGCTCTGCGGCGAAGCGAACTTTCGGATGTAATAAGTACCAAGATAACCGATATTCATAATCCGGTAAAAATTCGGGCCGATGTTGAGGCGATAAAAAATAAATATACAGAAAAAGGTTTTCCAAACGCAACTGTAAGCGTAACGGAAACGCCAAGCGGGGATTCTTCCATAAATCTTACCTTTGTTATCAACGAAGGCAATAAAATTACGATAAAGAATATTGAATTTCAGGGAAATACAAAATTTTCCCAAAAGGTATTAAAGGGCCAGCTTTCTTTAAAAGCAAAGACGCTGTTAAACGACGGCGCGTTTCAGGAAGCAAAACTTATTGCGGACATTGAAGCTGTTACCAAATACTATCAGGATCGCGGCTATATTGACGCCGCTGTCAAGGATGTTACGCGCACTTATGATACTGACGACAAAGGGACGAATATGACTATTACCTTCATGATAGAAGAGGGAAGCAGTTTTACCTTTGGCGGAGTAACATTCGACGGCAATATTATTTTTTCTACCGAGCAGCTTGATAAACTTATTTATTCAAAAATCGGCGATACTGTAAATTTTACCAGATTAATGACGGATTTACAGCGGGTTTCTGATTTGTATTATGAAAACGGATATATTTTTAATACCATAGAGCGGATAACGCATAAAGATGAGCAGACAAATGTAATTTCTTATACAGTTTTTATTGTTGAACGAGGCCGCGCCTACATAGAAGATATAGTAATTGTTGGAAACGAAAAAACAAAAACCGAAGTAATCCTGCGAGAAATTCCGCTGGAACCCGGAGATGTTTTTTCTAAAACAAAAGTCATGGATGCGATGAGGAATCTGTACAACCTGCAATTTTTCTCTATGGTCATGCCGGATACGCTTCCCGGAAGCGCCGAGAACCTTATGGTATTGGTCTTTACAGTGGAGGAACAGCCGACAACTGACGTTCAATTTGGTTTTACTTTTTCAGGAAGCTCAGACCCTGAAAGTTTCCCTATATCCGGAATGATAAAATGGAATGATCGCAACCTTGCAGGTACGGGAAATCAAATCGGTGCTGAGGTAAACTCTTCGGTAGTAGATACAACTTCAATGTCGCTTAACTATCTGCATCGCTGGATTATGGGGCTGCCGCTTTCCGGAGGAGTTGATTTATCGGCTGATTTTTCAAGGCGTTTTGCCACCATGAACAATACAGCTCCGTTTTTTAACGGCGATGAAACTAATTTTGCTTTCCCGGACGGTTTCCAGTCTTATGAAGAATACAGAGCGCATGACAGGCTTCCTCCAAAAGATTATCTTATGGAGTTCAGACAATGGTATCTTTCCCTTGGATTTAGCACCGGCTACCGCTGGAATACATTCTTGGGAATTGCCGGTATTAGCGGCGGGACGCGTTTCGGTATTATCAAAAATATTTACGATGCATCGTTATTCAGGCCGTTTGATCCGGCCCTCCGCTCCGGAAATAACGAATGGATGCCGAAGAACTCTTTTTGGCTGTCCCTTTCTCTTGATCAACGTGATATTTTTTATGATCCTTCAAAGGGTTATTATTTTTATAACCGTACCGGTTTTTTCGGAATCCTGAACAGTGAACGCGAACATTATATCCGTGACGATCTGAAAATACAATATTATTATCCCTTGGTGAATCTTCCGGTAACCGAAAAATGGAATTTCAGGATCATTTTCGCGGCACAGGCTGGCTTGTCTACAATTTGGAAACAGCCGGGACGCACGCCGGATTCCCGCGTTCCCATGGTTGAAGACGTAAATAAACTTTCTGTTGACGGAATGTTTGTCGGAAGGGGATGGAAAAATGAATACCGTAACAAAGGTTTATTGCTTTTTGATAACTGGATGGAACTGCGTTTTCCGCTTGTAAACGGAATCTTGGCATTTGATATATTTTTTGATGCTGCGGGTATTGAAACAACACAAGGCTATTATTTGGGCAGGAACGAAAACGGAGATCCCAATTTTACCATTGACAATTGGCGATTTAGTTTGGGCGGGGGTTTAAGGTTTACCATACCGCAGTTTCCTTTCCGTCTCGGCCTTGCAAAACGTTTCAGATTTATAGACGGAGAATTTAATTGGGAGCCGGGAGAACTTTTCGGAGATCCTAACAACCCTGCTAAGGGTCTCGATCTTGTAATCTCGTTTGTGTTATCATATTAGGGGTAGTTATGAAAAAAAGAATACTAATTTTTATATTATTTAATCTTTCCTGTTTTTTATTTGCCCAGCAGCAGATTACAAGATTTGCTGTAGTAGACATGCCAAAGGTATATACCGCGTTTTTCCGGGATTCGCGGGCGGTAAGGCAGTTTGAAGAAAAAAGCGCTAAAGTACAGAGTGATATTGACAGATTGACAAAAGAAATACAGGAGCTGCGCTCAAGGCACGCCGACGCGGTGTTACGTGACGATCAGAACGAGGTTTTAAGGCTGGAAAATCTAATTTACAGAAGGTCTGAATATTTAAGGGATTTTTACCAGACAAGGACAACGGAACTTGAAAATGAAAAAAGAAAGTTAATGCAGTCCGGTTCTTTTTTAAATCAGGTGCATGATGAAATACGTTATATTGCCGAAAGCGAAGGCTACAGTATGGTGATAGACTTAAAGCAGAATAACGGCATCATTTGGTACAGCACTACAGTAGATATTACCGATAAGTTAATCGCAAATCTGCTGGCAAAATCAAATAAAAATTAAATGGACACATCCCGCTCCAGCCCAATGTTAGAACAGTACAGGCGCATAAAGAGGGAGCAGAAGGGGAATGTTCTTTTTTTTCGTCTTGGTGATTTTTATGAAATGTTTGCGGATGATGCAATCGAAATTTCCGCCCTTCTTAACCTTACCCTTACAAGCCGAAACGGTCTGCCGATGTGCGGCATTCCGTATCATGCGGCAAGAACGTATATTGCGAGGCTGTTAAAAACAGGAAAAAAAATAGCCATATGTGAGCAGCTAACACAGCCTGGAAAAGGGCAGAAAGTACTTGAAAGGGACGTCGTAGAAATAATCACTCCGGGCACGACGGTTGACGAAGATTTCCTTGACAAGGGAAGTTCCAATTATCTTTGCTGCCTTGCCAGCGCAGGACAAGCGCTTTCATTTTCATATATCGATCTTTCTACAGGCGAGTTTTTTACAAGCAGTTTTCCGGCGGATTCACCTGAAATTCTGCGTCAGGAACTGGAGCGGCTTCAGATTAAAGAAATGCTCATACAGGAATCGCTTTTGAAAGAGGATAAACAGGTCGCCGCGGCAATTTATGATCGAAGCGGCATTGTTCTTAACCGCTGGGCAGACTGGCTTTTTGATCCGGTACAGGCGAAGATGCGCCTTGAAAAACAATTTGGGCTTGCAAACCTTAAAAGTTTCGGCCTTGACACTCAAAGCGCGGAAATACTTTCCGCCGGAACGTTACTCGAATATCTTGATACAACTTCGCGAAGTCTTTTGCCCCATATCAGAACATTGAAAGTTTACCGCGACAGTGAATACCTAGGTATTGACGAATCCAGCCAGCGCAATCTTGAACTTTTGTGCAACCTGCGTGATGGCGACGTGCGTTTTTCGCTTTTGGAAGTTATGGACGAAACGCGCTGCGCGATGGGGCGAAGGCTTTTGAAACGGCGTATTCTTCATCCGCTTCGCGATTTAAAAAAGATACAGGCGCGCCTTAACATGGTAGAAGGCCTGTACCGAGATCAGGGGCGGCTTAGTGCATTACGCGAACTTTTAGGAAAAACTCCCGATCTTGAAAGGCTCTGTTCAAGGTTCGCAATGGACAAGGCGCACGGCAGGGATATGCTTTCGATTAAAAACGCGATTGTTTCATTTTTTTCTGTTTCAGAACTTGGTTTTACGCGGGATGTACACTTTGAAAGTGATGCGCGTTTTGAAAGCTCAGGACCCCAGGAAGGAGATAATTTTGAATCTCTTTCGCAGATTCATGAATTGCTTGAAAAGGGAATATGCGAAGACCCTGCTGTAGTGATTAACGAAGGTAATTTAATAAAAGACGGCTTTAACGCCGAATTGGATCAATTCCGCGCTTTGCGTGACAAGGGCAGGCAGTTCCTTGAAGACTACCTTAACGAAGAACGCGAAGCTACGGGAATTCAAAGTTTAAAAATCCGGTACAACAGATTAATCGGGTATTTTTTTGAAGTAACCAAAACCCATCTTACAAAAGTGCCCAAACATTTTATACGCAGGCAGGGCATAACGGGCGGCGAAAGATATTCAACAGAACGGCTTGCCGCTTTGGAATCCGAAATTAACGGCGCCTCGGACAAGGTTGTGGAGCTTGAAAAAAAACTCTTTCTGGAAATCCGCGAGCAGGTAAAAAAAGCTCTTGCCCAGCTTGCCGCCGCCGCCCGAAGACTGGCGGAGATTGACGCCGCACAGTCTCTTGCAAAGGCCGCAGGCATCAGGGGATGGACGCGCCCTGTGTTAAATGAAACCGGTAACCTAGAGATTTACGAAGGCCGCCATCCTGTTGTGGAAGCGCACCTTGGACGCGGCGAATATATACCCAACGATATATTGTTAAGTACGGACAAAGACGGTATTTCCTTTGCGATGATAACAGGCCCTAATATGGCAGGAAAATCTACCTATTTGCGCTCTGCAGCGCTTATTACAATTATGGCTCAGGCAGGCAGTTTTGTACCGGCAAGAGAGGCGCGCATCGGAATATGCGACCGTATCTATTGCAGGGTAGGGGCTTCTGACAATCTTGCGCGGGGGGAATCAACCTTCCTTGTGGAAATGAATGAGACCGCTTTTATTCTGAACACCGCTACGGAAAAAAGTCTTGTCATCATGGACGAAGTAGGCAGGGGAACAGGCACAAATGACGGTCTTTCAATAGCGTGGGCGGTCAGCGAAGAACTGTTAAACCGCATAGGCTGCAGGACGCTTTTTGCCACTCACTTTCATGAACTTTCGATTTTATCTCACCCCCGTCTTGCCAACCGTTCAATGGAAGTGCTTGATAAGGACGGAAAAATTATCTTTCTGCGAAAACTGAAAGAGGGCCCTGCCGCCGAATCCTACGGTATCCATGTAGCGCGCCTTGCCGGTCTTTCGGAAAACGTGCTTGGCAGAGCGGAGCAAATTATGGAACTTCTGAAAGCGCGGGATGCTGATACGGTTAACCACCTTGAAAATAAGGTTAATGCAGTAAAAAATACGGGTACAAGCGATAAAAAAGCAGTTTCCAGCCCCTCGAAAAGACAATCCACTCCCAAACCTGTGATAGAAGAACCTAGTCTTTTTGATTAAATATTACTGCGAAAAAAACTTTTCGGTAAAGCGCCATCCATCTGCAAACACATATATATGTATGAACTATTTTAATAAAATTCTTCTTTGGGCAAAAAATCTTCTTTTTCCATCCTACTGTGCTTTGTGCGAAACCGCTCTTACAGAAACTGAAGAAATCAGGTACGGCCTTTGTGAAAAGTGCCGGACATCGGTTAAAAGTATGCAAGGTAAATTGTGTAATTTATGCGGCAAACCGTTGATCTCTGAAATGGATGTTTGTCTTTCCTGCCGGAATGGAGCCGATAAATCCTACGATCGTCTGTGGGTAATTTTCCCTTACACAGGAATGTACTGTAAATTGCTCAAGTCTTATAAATTCGGGAAAAATCTTGCGCTCGCTTTCTTTTTTGCACAAAAGGTATTGGAAGTTATTGCGGCAAATCCCGTTTTGCAAAGCGCTGTTATTGTTCCCGTTCCGCCAAGGCCGGGGAAAATAAAGGAAACAGGATGGGATCAGGTCGACTATCTTGCAAAGCAAATCTTAAAACAAGGGCAGGGGAGCATTGTCTCCCGATGCCTTAAACGGCGAAGATCAAAAATACAGAAACGCCTTGACCGCAAAGAGCGTATGGAAAACATGAAGGGCAGGGTATACGTGTACCAAGCGCCGCCTAAAACCGCGCTTGTTATTGATGATGTAATAACGACAGGCTCTACCATGGAAGTTTGTTCAGAGACGCTCAAAGAAGGCGGAGCGGAAAAAGTGTATGGGTTATGCCTTTTTTATGATTAAGATTATGATATAATTAACTATGCACTACGACCTGATACTGGAAGACGGAATTGTTGTTACTCCCGAAAAATCCTTTAATGCCGATATTGCGGTAAAGGACGAAAAGATTGCCTTTATAGGAAAACTGAATTCAAATGATACCGCACACGAAATCTATGACGCGCGGGGCAAGCACATTCTGCCGGGGATAATCGACGCGCACGTGCATTTTCGCGATCCCGGCCTTACGGGAAAAGAAGATTTTGAATCCGGCAGTATCGCGGCCGCTTTTGGGGGCATTACATCTGCGGCGGATATGCCGAACGTACTGCCGCCGACTTCGACAACAGAACGTTTTTTGGAAAAGATACGTATTGCGCAAGAAAAGTCTTATGTCGATTTTGGCCTTTTTGCTTTGCTTGTAAATGACAATACCTGTGAAATGGAAGGGCTTAAAAAAGCAGGCGCGCTTGGATACAAGGTTTTTCTTGGAACATCAACCGGGGATATCGCGTCTCCTAACATGGGAACGTTATTTGAACAAATGACAAAAAGCGCCGCTTTGGGTATGAGGCTTGGCTTTCATGCGGAAAACAGTGAAATAAACGCGCACTTTACTTCCAAGTTTAAAAAAGTAACCGATGAAAAACCTGGGATTTTATTTGCTAACGCAAGGCCGGTAATTTCCGAAGCTCTGGCAATTCAAACTGTAATTTGTTATGCGCAATATACGGGGGCGCATGTGCATATTCACCATGTTACTTCAAAAGACGGCTGTCTTTTAATAGCCGATGCAAAACAAAAAGGCGTTAATGTAACTGCGGAAACCTGCCCACATTATCTTTTGCTGGATTCAAGTATGGAAAAAGCGCACAGAGTATATCCGCCGATAAGGGAAGAACTCCACCGAAAAAGTCTTTGGGAAGCCATCGGTAACAAAACAATAGATATGCTGGCAAGCGATCACGCCCCACATCGGGCCTGTGAAAAATCTTTGCCAATCTGGGAGTTGCCGGCAGGGTTAAGCGGCGTGGAGACAACGGTTCCTCTCTTTCTAAACGAAGTAAACAAAGGGCGGCTTTCCATTAACGATTTTGTCCGTATTGCAAGCGAAGCCCCGGCAAAAATTTGGAGTCTTTATCCTAAAAAAGGAAATCTAGCTGCCGGCGCAGACGCCGATTTTACCGTTGTCGACATGAATAAAAAAAAGAAAATCTCCGCTGCCGAAAGCCACTCAAAGAGCAAAACATCCGCCTATGACGGCATGGAAGTGCAGGGTGTGCCGATAGCGACAATAATCAGGGGCAGATTTGTGATGAAAGACGGAGAACTTACCGGTACAAAGGGTTTCGGAAAACTTGTCAGCCCGGCACTTTAATGGAGTGGAGTACCCGGTTCAACGCTGTTAGCGGATCTTCGTACATTACAAAACTAAACCACATCTCATAGTTTTTGTCGGAAACAATACGAATCCTTTTATTGATGCAGTCCCTTACTTCATTTGAACCAATATCCGGAAAATACTTTGGCTTGCGCGGAATAAATGTAAGCTGGCTTCCTTTTCTGCGTATCTCTCCAAGGTGTGACGGCATCGGAACAAGGAAAATCATGAAATCATCTGATTTGCCGCCGCCGACTGACAAGCTGTAACCGGATTTTAAAGAGTGAATATTACGTTTGCCGATTGAAGTGTTTTGATCTTCAACAAACAAATTAAGAAGAAGCGGGCCTGCGGGATTTATCTCGGGCTGTTTTACGGACTGCTCTTTTACAGGCCTGTCCGAATAAGGTGTAACACGCTGCCTATTTTGTTTTGCCGCATAACTTGCAAGGTCTTTGCTGTGATCTGCAAACCTTTTTTCTTCTTTTTCCTGACCTAATGTAGAAACAGAAGCCATTACGCGATTAGGGCTTGAGCCCAGCCTGCGGGAAACAAAGATTATCAACAGGATGAGAAGCAGCAGGGCAGCGATAATTCCGATTATCAATAGCAATGATGGATTAAATGAATCGCCTGTATCTTTTAGTTTTTTGGGAGAAGTTTGCGTTACAGCAGAAGACTGATCAAAAGAGTCAGAGCTTTGTTCTGAAGTTTGCGGTTTATCGCCGCCTGACGAAGATGCTCCCTGCGCGGAAGAACCTGTACCAGCCGCATCAGAGCCGCTTACAGGAGATTTAGTTGAATCCGAAGATGTGACAGGCTGCTGTGTCTGCGTAGTTGTTGATTGTGTTCCTGTTTGTGAAGTACCTTGCTGTGTCGTCTGACTTGTACCTTGCGTTGTTTGAGAGGTTGACGTACCTTGTGTTGCGGTTGACGGAGTAGTTGCTCCGGCAGACGGCGTTGTACCCGCTGTCTCAGGTAATGTTGTTCCTGAACCGGTTGTCCCGGAAGCAGCTGTCCCTGATGAAGACGGACTCTGCTGAGAAGGAGTTTGCCTTGAAGGCGGCGCAGAACGCCCCGAACTTGGAAGGTTTGCAAGAGACTGGCCGCTTGTAACAGAAACTAAGTCCAGTGTGGTGTTTCTTGAACTAAGCCTCTGTCTTGCCGCGCTGACAATGTTATTTATGTCGGAGTTGCCGGAACTGAGCATGACAATTTTTTTTGGGCGCAAGGGCAGGGAAGAGACATACTCTTCCGCGTAGCCGACAGCCGCCCTTGCGTTATATCCGGTTTCTACAGGGTATTGGATCAGCATACGGCCGATGATAGTCTCAACATCACCTCTCGAAGAAATACGGCGCGCAATATCCAGCCTTGGGCTGGCGGAAAAAGTAATTAAATGGAAAGTGTCGCCTGTCCGCAGGAATTCGGAAAGAAACGCCCCTGTAATGTAATCATTCACCTTTTCGTATGATGAACCCATACCTGATGAAGTATCCAGTAACAGTACAAGATCAATAGGACCGGAGTTCTGCCCAAACGCACAAAAGACCGCGCCGATTATCAGTATTACCGCCAGAATACTTTTTTTCATAACCACCTCATCAGAGAACAGCCGGCGCTACCTTTTCAACAAGGTATGAAATCCGTTCATTATTAATAACAAACTCAAACCTTTCGCCGTCTACCTTATTAAGTATAGCACCTCCAAAGGGAGAAAGATAGGAAATTATATTGTTTTCCGGATTTGATTCCCACGGACCCAGAATGGTGTATTCTTCCTTTTCGCCGGTAGTTTCGTTGAGAAGCAGAACTTTTGTACCAAAGGATACCTTGGATGTGTTAATGGAATTGGGATCAAACAACTGCGCCCTTTCCAAATCTTCCTTGAGTTTGGCAATCTGTGAATTGAGTTGTTCCTGTTTTTCTTTTGCTGCCTTGTATTCGGCATTTTCCCTCAAGTCGCCAAGGGACAGAGCATATTCGATTTCTTTGGAGTTTGCCGGAACTTCCTCGTCCATGATATGGGCAAGCTGTTTCTTTTTTTCCTCATACATGGACTGGGTAACCATAAGTCCTCTGGAAACTTTCTTTTCCGCATCGCCAAAGAATTTAAAATCGGGATGTTTGTCAAGAATCTTTGAACGCAGGTTAAGTTTGTCCTGCGGGTCCAAATCCTTAACATCATTTATAAAAGTGAAAAGCCTGATTATCGTGTCTTCATCGGCGGCGTCAATAAAGGATGTCAGTTCTCCGTCCTTTAATAATATGTTGTATACACGTTTGTTTATTTTACGATTTTCTATCGTATCTTTGTGGTTTTCAATGTCACGATATGTAATGTCCAGAATGTGAATAAGGGTGATAAGCTGTTTTTCAAGGCCGATATTAGCCGCTTTAAACCAGCCGGTATCCTTTGAATTTTCATAAAGCCAGACCACAGCTTCGCGGTTGTCGCGGAAATTTTCAAAACATTCATTGCACATAACTGTAAGCTTGTCTTCATACCCTTCTTTTTCAAGGTGGACAATAATAGACGGCAAAAGTGCGCAGGGAAAGAGTTTTATGTAAACTTCAGGCCAGCTTCCTATATGAAGTTTTATATTTTGCAGCAGCTCTTCTTTAAGTTTAGTATCTTTAAGATTTTTAAACAGAGCAGGAACATCGTCTATTTTTGCGAAAATATCCTCAAAGTTAGCTGAAACTGCGGGTATTTGCGCTTCTTTTGAGGAAATCTCTTTCAGTAAAAGGTATGATGCGATTTGTTCCGTGGTATTTGTGGAACGCAGGAAAGCTGTAAAGTACGAAAGCATCTCCGAAAAATACTCGGAATCGGTATCGGCATCGCTGTTATTTACAAAGTCGCGTATGATTGACACGCGGTCCAAGAAATTCTTTTGAGCATTAAATTCGTTGTAGTATTTTTCCGTTACGCTTATCGGCCTGTCCCTTACCGTAAAAATGTCGATGTTATCCGGGCTTACTCCAAATTCTGGATTCGATTTTAAAATTCCGCGTGCTTTGGTGTTCCACGTTGACCATTCACCTGCGGAAAGCAGGGAAGGGGAGAGCTCGGCTTTGATTTTTTTCATGTCACAGGAATTTTCAAAACTTTTTATAATAGTTTTAAGCGTCCAGATATAATCGTTTTTGACCTTGTCCCGTAACTCTTCTTTTTTTCTGGTTGCTTTTAACACCCAGATATGGTTTTTGGAAAGAGTCTGCAGCGCGTCAACCGCCATTTTAAGTGACATTGAATGTCCGCGCTTTTTGGCGAAATCTATGCAGATTTCATCGCCCTGAATTGAAGCGATACGGCCCACGCCCCATGTACGGTGATAAACATAATTTCCCTTGTCAAAAGCTATGTGCTTTTCAAAATCGGAAATCGCCTGATGAACATCGCGGTAATTTTGAGAAAGATTTGAAATGCGGATGTATTCTTCAAGCTGGCTGTGGTCGGCGTACTTTTTCCTGAAACACTCGATTATTTCCCTGCGTCCCTGTACGTCTTTTTCATCGTATTCAAGGACAATTTTTAAAATGTTAATTGCTATATCAATATCAATGTTCTTATATTTGGCGTATAAATCGTTAAGCAAAACAACAGCTTTGTCCTCGCTGATTGTCTTGGCGATTTTTTTCTGAATATGCAGGAAGAAATCAATATCTTCCACATTGGAAACAAGCAGTTTGTCCCAAATTTCGCGCACATTCGCAAAGTGGGATTTGTTAATATAGCGGTGTAATGCCTTTTTGTAAAAATCGATCGCCTCTTCTTTTTTATCCAGTTTTTCATAATGTTCGGCAAGAGATTTTGCAATATCCGCTTCCTCAAAATCGACTTTTACAAGCCTTTCCCAAACGCCGTAAACAAGCTCCTCTTCGTTGTCATTTTTATAACAATCGGCAAGGGTACGAAGCGCGAATTTTGATTCTCCGTAATCAAGTATTCTTTCGCAAAGATATTTTACAATGCCCCATTTGTGGTTGTCCAAAAAAATGGAAACAAGATTGATCATCGCCGAATCGTCGATAATCTGCCGGGACAGGGCGACCATGCCGGAAAGATAAAGCGCAATAATGCTGTTTCTTGTATGAGTCAGGTGAGTGTCACAGTTCTTTTTCAGTTCATTTATAACTTTCTCGTCACGCGCGTTTTTTAAAATAACATCAAATTCCTTAAATTGGCTGGTCGAATAATTACCGAGGGTAGCCCTTGTCCACTTTTCCTCATTCAGCATTTCCTGCAGGTTTTTTAAAAGCGCCTGAGCGCCGGGGGAAAATTCTGGGCCAGCGGCCGAGGCTGCAGTAACTTCAGCATTACTCATATTATCTTACTCCTCATTTAGCCGGTATATTTCTGATAAATATCCGGGTCAGTGTATTTAATTTTTAACAAGGTCTCGTCAATTAAAGAAGAGTCCTCGTGGCTGTTTTCGTAATGATCAATCAGCCAGAAATAACGGTTTAAAAGGCGCGGCTTTATAAACTCACTCCTTGCGGGATTTGTCTTAGATTCGGCTTCCAGCGAAAAAATCGACTGTTTTAACCTGCTTACCTCCATTTGTTTTAACTCGCGCTTTACGGAAAATACCCTCCAAAGATTGGCGTAAACCGGTATCCATTCGCAAACCGCTTCGTCTCTGTAGCCCATTTCGTAAACCTTATCCCACAATTGCAGGATAAGCGCAGATTCCAAAGAATTAATATCAATTTTTGAAGGGTCTATAAAAAACGCTTCGCGGAATAATGCCTTGGCAACCTTGGTTTCAGCTAACAGCGCGTTAATATCCGCAACTTCGGCAAGCGTCTGTGCGTCTTCCCTTTTAAAACGTACCGCCTGATCAAGGTAGTGGAGCGCTTCGTCATAATTGCCAAGGCCTTTGTAGCAGCGTCCTACCAATAACAACAAACCGGGATCATACTGATTCGCATGGTTTCCAAGCAGCCCCTCAAAACAAAACAACGCCTTTGAATATACATAATAACGTATTGCGTAACGGCACTGATCAAAAACATTGTCAAATTGTTCCAGAAAGACATAGTATTGATTTAGCAGGGAGATGATATAACCTCCCTTTTCGTAAGGGTCTTCTATTTCATCAATTTTCCCTGACTGATCGAGCCACCAATGAACGCATTTTAACGCATATTTGATTTCTTCGTTTTGGCAATCGAAGTTCATAGCTTGTTCCAAAAGCAAATAAGCTGCCATTGCATCAGAGGCTTTTAGTTTTTCATAGGCTTCCTTTAGCAACTGTGCTGCCTGCTCACTTTTTTTTTCTTCCTGATTTTTATCCACCATTAAGTATAGCATTTTATCATGGTTTGACAATAGTGTAATCAAAGGCTATATTTAAAAAAATGAGCAAAACAATTGTTTCGCCTTCAATTTTGTCCGCGGATTTTTCGGATTTTGGCAAAGCGGCCGCCGATATTGACGCTTCCGGAGCCAAATGGCTTCACATGGACGTTATGGACGGCTCTTTTGTGCCAAATCTGACATTCGGTGCCCCTCTTGTCAGCGCTATGAGAAAAAAAACAGGCGCTTTTCTGGATGTCCACCTGATGATTGTAAACCCCGGCAGGTATATCGGGGATTTTGCCAAAGCTGGGGCGGACGGCATAACCTTTCACTATGAAGCGGAAACCCATACCCAGAAATATTTGGCGGAAATCCGCGCCCTTGGGTTAAAAGCCGGTATAGCGATTGTTCCGTCAACGCCGATATCCGTTCTGGAAGAGACTCTGCCTTTTATTGATTTGGCGTTAATTATGAGCGTAAATCCCGGCTTTGGAGGGCAAAAACTGATCCCCGAATGTTTAAAAAAAGTAGAAAAACTTGTAAAAATGAGGGAAAGCTCCGGTTTCGATTTTAAAATCTCCGTTGACGGTGGTGTAAACGAGGAGACTGCCGAAAGCGTAAAACAAGCCGGAGCCGATATTTTGGTTATCGGGTCGGCTTTTTTCAAAAATCCCGATAAAAGCGGCCTTGTAAACAAACTGCAAGGGTAATAAACATGGCATTTTTTACCGAAAAATAATATAATTAAGGTATGGAAATGAAGTTGTATTCATTCATTCTGGGTTTGCTGTTACTGGCGCAAGGCCTTGGGGCTCAGCAAAACGATAATTCTCAATATTTACTCAAATTTGAGGAAGGAAGCCGATCTTACGGCGAATTGCGAATGTACGAGGCTGCAGCTCTTTTCCGCAATGCGCAGGAAATCTCTAAAAACGCCGACGATTGGGCGCAGGCGACTTACTGGGTGATACTGACGGAACTTGCCCTTGGTGATTACGGCTCTGCGCTTTTGGATATGGACGAGCTTGACAGGACAGCCCCAAAATCAAGTTTTGCCAGGGACATGGCTTACCACCGCGCAAGGACATATTACAACCAGGGTTATTTTGAAGACGCTCTTGTTTTTTTTAAGCATTACAATGACAGCGTTAACTCCGATGATGTTGAAACTGCCGATCGTAAAGCGGCGGCTTTTTTCTGGATGGGCGAGTGTCTTTATTCCATGGGACAGCTTAACGAAGCGGAAAAATTTTATTCATGGGTTATCGCGGAATATCCAGAAAGCCCTAAAATTGAGATTTCAGGCTACCGTATAGATCTTATTAAACAAAAGAAAATTGAAGCGGAGCTTTTGTCGCTGCTACGCTGGAGTCACGAGGAATCACTTAGAACTAATGAAGATTATCAGCGCAGAATCAGAACTTACGAAAACACTCTGAATGCCTATCAACGGCGCATTGCCGAATTAACTCATGGACATCCGGCAGACGGCGAAGAAATGCCAGTAATAGAACCTGATGATAATGATTCGCCTCTCAGAAGGCGCGCAATACAGCTTGAAAGTGAAGTGCAGAATATGCTTGAGTATTATGATCAAAAATCCGGGGGGCTCAATTGATTTTACGAAAGCGTCCGGTATTTTTACTTTTATTTATCTTTTTAGCTTCGGTTTTAAATCTTGGCGCGGATGAAACCAAGGACAGTTATATACGGATGCTAATAAAAGACAGAACCGGCAGATATTCACTTTATTTCCTTACCGATCCGGAAAATATGAAGTACAAGCCGCTATTTTACAGTAACGCCAATACTAGCTTTTTGGATATTAACGTAAACGGCACTTCTTACCGGCTTGGCAGTTCCGGTGTTTTTAAAACAAGGGTAGACAGAGAGAACACAGAGCCTGTTGTTATCTATGAATCGTCTTTTTTAACTGTAAAAGAGATTTTTACTCCGGTAAAAACTTTAAGTTCACTTACCGCGAACGGAATCCGTATAACCATACAAATACAAAATAAAAGCGAGAATGATCTGTCTGTAGGATTGCGAATGCTGCTTGATGCAAATTTGGGCGAAGGACGCAAAAACATTCCCTTTATTACGGAAAATCATAATATCATTAAAGAAAAAATTATCGAAGGTTCATCGGAAGAAAGATACTGGATATCGCGCGGAAAAGATGTTTCTCTGATGGGAAGTATTGCCGATCCGTTAGATGAAAACGCAAGAAAGCCCGATTATTTACATTTTGCCAACTGGAAAAAGTTAAGCGACGTTCCATGGAAGGCGTCTTATCATGAAGGCCGTTCATTTAACAAACTACCGTATTCAGTCGGTGATTCTGCGGTATGTTATTACTGGGAACCGCGCTCTCTGGAAAGAGGCGGAACTT
The DNA here is from genome assembly GCA_031254615.1 of Treponema sp. GTDB lineage: Bacteria > Spirochaetota > Spirochaetia > Treponematales > Breznakiellaceae > WQXQ01. The sequence continues at coordinate 34,647 of JAIRUC010000284.1, forward strand.
TTACATATACTGTCTATCTTACAACCGAAGATATTACATGGTATTATCCTGAGCTGTATGTAGAGCCTGTAAGGCCAGCTCCTGTGGAGCCAGTTGTTGAAATACCTGAAATAGTTGTTGAGCCGGAAGAAATCTTTGATCAATCCGCCTATAATCTGGCGTTTATCGAAGATCAGGCAAGAAAATTGTCGCTTTTAACAAACGAGGATTATAATGTTATTGTTTTAAGGATGTTGAAGGATATTCTTAATCAATTTATTGCAGGCGAAATATCCTTAAACGAGCTTGACTTGCTGCAAATAGACCTTGCCATTGAAAGGCACGGATCCAGACAAGAATAGTTATCCATGAAACTAGACCCTTTATTAAGCAAAGCTGCCCGTCTTGCAAGATCAAAAAATTATGAAGGTGCGCTAAAAATATTAAAAGACGAAGAAGACCGCTATTATGGATCGTTCAAATATTATTATCTATACGGTGTAATATGCCTTTATTCGGGCGCTTTTGTAGACGCTTTGAACAGTTTTCGCCAGGCGCGTAACATAAAGATGAAAGACCCGAATACAATGCTTGGTCTTGCCTTCCTTTATCTAAAACGCATGAATACTGTTCAGGCGGTGGATTATTATCTTGATGTTCAGGAGATAGACCCAAAAAATAAAATTGCAACAAAAGCGCTGTCCGTTATCCGCAAATATTCAGACCCGGAAGCGTTATCCGAATGGCTGACTCCCGAAAGAATAGTCAAATTATTTCCGCCGATTCCTTTTCCGGGAATAAGCGTAAAAACGGTTATTTCTTCGGCAGTAATTCTCGCGGTGCTTATTGCTTTATTTTTCGGCATATCTTCAAAAATCCGTTCAATGCCGTCTCCGCGGCCTTCCGCTCAATTTACCCTTTCCGCTCAGGAAAGGAACGCGCCTGTTGAAACTGGCGGCTCATACAAGTACATTCTTACGCAGAAACAGGTGACAGATGAATACGACAGGGCTCATTCTTTATTTAGAGCGCACCGGGATGAAGCCGCGAAAATTCACCTTAACCGTATTTTAGAATCCAACGCGCCCAAAATTGTTATAAACAATGCCCGCCAGATGATGTTATCCACGGATGTCCCCGGCTTTGACAGTTTTAAACAGAGCGACAATCCGTCTTATTCGGATGTGCAAAGCGAGCCTGCTCTTTACAGGGACGTTCATGTAATCTGGAGAGGCATGGCGACTAACCTTGAAGTTACGGACGAAGCTGTCTGTTTTGATTTTCTTGTCGGCTACGACACCCGCAGAACCCTCGAAGGCATAGTCCCCGTTGTATTTAAGACGCCGGTTTCAGTTAACACAGAACGCCCGCTTGAAGTGCTGGGAAAAATCAATCTGTCAGGCGCAAACATGAGCGTAACGCTGGAAGGCGTGGCGATACATCAATCGGGAAGGCTGAACAGTGAACAGTGAACAGTTAACAGTGTCGCTGTCCGTGAGCGCAGAGTGATGGTATACATTGCGCCTGCAGACGACAACACTGTTAACTGTTCACTGTTCACTGTCTAATATAATTGTTACAGGTCCGTCATTCGTATAGCTGACTTTCATTTCTGTTTGGAATTCTCCGGTTTCGCAGATTAAGCCTTGTTCGCGTATTTTTTTGATAAAGTATAAGTAAATAGTTTTTGCCTTTTCAGGCGGGGCGGCTCCGTTCCATGATGGTCTGCGTCCCTTTCTGGCATCCGCAAGGAGGGTAAATTGAGAGACGGCAAGAACGCCGGCATCCGGATTATTTGCGGCTATGTCTTTTAGGGACAGATTCATTGTGCCGTTATCATCGTCAAAGATACGTAAATTTGTGATTTTTTCCGCAAGCCAGTCCGCGTCGGATTCGCTGTCGTTATGCGCTACGCCAAGATAAACCAGAAGCCCGGATTTTATACTGCCTTTGACAATATTATTAACTGTCACCGAAGCGCCGGTTACACGCTGAATCACAGTTTTCATTTCTCTTGTTGATTTTTGGAGTTCAAATAAATGCCGGCGTTAAACGCGCGCAGTAATTTGCTCATAGATTCATGGTTGACAATTGACTTGATTATTTTCGCGGCAAGCTCTGCGGAATGAACAACCTCAAGATTGGGGATGCTCTTTAAAAGAACGTCGGAACAGGACACGGTATCTGTTACAATCAGGTGATTCAAAAGGCCCTCCCGCGAAAGGGACGCAAGCCGCTCTTGCGCCGGCGGAGA
>JAIRUC010000004.1 GCA_031254615.1 Treponema sp.
CTACCAATATTTCATTGGTTTTATCTACTAAGAATCCATCACAAAATGAATAATTTTTATTTTCTTTTGAAATATTTATTTCACAACCAAATGGAAAAGCAGTTCTACCTATAGTAGTGACACTTTCCGGTATATTTATTTTTTTTAAACTATAACAATCAGAAAAAGCGTTAGAACCAATTGAAATAACACTTTCTGGTATATTTATTTTATTCAATCTTCGACAAGTAGAAAAAGCACCTTCACCTATACTAGTAATGCTTTCCGGTAAATGTATGTATTCAAAATCCGAAATGCCTCCTGTGTTCGGCAAAAATGCTGGAACATTGAATGCATTATCATCAATATACTTTATACCATTTGGCAATATGATATTTTTTATTTTCCTGTTATTTTTTCTAAAAAAACGCGAATGTATAGCTATAACGCGCTTCCCGTTTATTTTTTCAGGGATAATTAAGGTTTCGTTCTTGCCTTTATATCTGGTTAGGCTTACCCCGTGGATAATTAAGGTTCCGTTCTTGCCTTTATATCTGGTTAGGCTTACCCCGTCTTCATAATCTACAACTTTAAAGTCTTTTTCTCTTGCGACCGGGTTATTCTTAATCAGGTTTTCCCTCAATTCATCAATATTTACTCCGTTTTCCATAATTATCCTCGTTAACTAAAATATTGCGTTAATTTTACAAGAAATCTTTATAAAAGACAAGACGGAAGGTTTAGTTAAGCAAGCATAAATAGGGGGCTAGTCCGCATAATAAAAATTGAGCGAATTTAATTCTTCAACGCTGTCTTTTGTTTCATCATTGTATTTAATAAAATCTTTTCTATAAAGCGGCGCAAAAAGCGCCTGATACCATTCTAACCAATCTTCAATTTCCTTATCTGCCCCTTATCCCCAATTCCCCAAAATTGCACAGACATGGGGATTATAAGGGGCAAGGGGTTTTGGGGCCTTGTTTTAGCTCTGAATAGGCATTATATTCTATCTAAAGAGATATAACGAAACATTGTTTTATGTTCGATATATTTAAAAGCGGCGATTCCGCAACTTAAACTAGAGGTTTTGTCTCCGCGTTGCGGAGCCATTCGATAATATTCGCCGCTTACGCGGCTTAATATAGAGGTTAAAAAATGCCTGAACTGTGCAGATTTAATGGGATTGTTATTAGAATGCTGTTCAAAGACATCACACAGCATAATAAACCGCATATTCATGTAAATTATGCTGATTATGAAGCATCCATCGGTATTGACGGTGAGTTACTTGGCGGCAACCTCCCGGCCAAACAATACAAATTGATACAAGCATGGTTGATTTTGCATGAGGAAGAATTATACGCAACATGGAATAAAGCGGTGCAAAGCCAACCGTTTAATCCTATTGAACCTTTAAGGTAGGTGTTTATGTACGAATTGAATGGTATTGTATATGCTGATGATCCTGTCCCAATGAAAACAGTTAAATATGTACTTCCGCTTGATAATTACAAACTGTATATCCGCTTTTCAACCGGTGAAGAAAAAGAAATAGATATTTCTAATCTTCTTGATGAACCTGTATTCAGGCCATTGCAGGATTTAAATGTGTTTAAGAGTGCGTATATTGATTACGGAACTGTAGTTTGGTGTGACGGAGCTATAGACATCGCCCCGGAATATTTATATGAAATGGGAGTAACGGCAAAAACCAAGTATGCGGCATAAGCCTTTGCGTAAAAGCCTTCCCTAAATCTTCAATTTCCTAATCTGCCCCCTGTCCCCAATTCCCCAAAATTGCACAGACAGCGGCTCGTTAGGCGCACATTCGATAACGGCGAATGACGCGCCTATTCTGCTGCGCGGTCTTCCGACGCTTCCGGGGTTAATCACCAGCAGTCCGTCAATATTGTTGTAAGAGGGGACGTGGGTGTGGCCGTATAACACGACATTTGCCTGCGAATTGCGGGCGGCGGCTGTCAGCGAATGATATCCGCCGTACAGGCTGTGGCGGTGTCCGTGGCAGATAAAAAAACGATTTTCGCAGAAGTCAAAAACAGCGGCTTCCGGCACTGACGCCCTATAATCGTTATTTCCGCTAACCAAGTTCCAGTCGCAGTAAAAACCAGTGGCGTCAGCCGCCGGGCGCAGGTCGGAAATACCGTCGCCCATAAAAGCGGCGCAGCATATCGTGTCATTTGGAGGTAGACGATCTTTTGCCCAGTTCATGACGGCTTTCAGGGCGGGGATATTGCCGTGGGTATCGGAAAAAGCCAGTAATTTTTTGCCGCTCATACCGTATTCTAACAATAGATTAAAAATGATATAATAGCCCATGGATGTAATTGCAACTTTGCTAAAAATAACCGGCGGCCTTTGCCTTTTCCTGTATGGGATGAAGGTGATGAGCGATGGTATTCAGCGCGCCGCCGGAGACAGGCTTCAGCGGTTTCTCAATTTAATAACAGGAAACAGATTTTCGGCGGTTTTTACCGGCTTTGCCATAACAGCGATAATTCAGTCATCATCGGCTACAACGGTCATGGTGGTATCTCTTGTAAACGCGGGTCTGCTCAATCTTACACAATCAATTGGCCTTATCATGGGCGCGAATATCGGCACTACGGTAACGGCGTGGATTGTGTCCCTTATCGGGTTTTCGCTCCAGCTTTCGCAGTTGGCGCTTCCTGCGGTTGGAATCGGTTTTATTTGCAGTATTGTTAAATGGAAACACCGGGACGTTGGGGAATTTATACTTGGGTTTGGCCTTCTTTTTATGGGTCTTGATTTTCTTACCAAGTCGATGCCTGTCCTTGGGGACAATATTTATATTATTTCAAAAATTTCCGACATGGGTTTTCTTACCTATGTGATAGGTATGGGCTTTGGAATGGTAATCACTTTGATTCTTCATTCGTCAAGCGCCACTACAGCCATAATTTTGACTATGGCGTTTAACGGTATAGTCAGTTATGAATTAGCGGCGTCAATGATTCTGGGCGCGAACATCGGCACTACAATTGATGCGGCGCTGGCGTCCATTGGCACCAAGACAAACGCAAGACGCGCTGCCCTTGTCCACGTTCTTTTTAATGTGTTTGGAACCTGCTGGGCATTGCCGCTGTTAAAGCCGCTTTTGGCGCTTGTCGATCTGATAACACCGGGTACAATGACTCCGGGTATGTTAAACGATCCGCAGGTTACCGCCCATCTTGCCATGCTGCACACTGTATTCAATTTGATTAATACCATTATCTTTCTGCCTTTTGTTAATTACTTTGCCAAGTTTGTTACCTTTCTTATTAAAGACAATCCAAACGAAGCGGCAGAGCCTGCTCAGTATCGTTTTACACTCGCCTCAGGAAAGATGCAAAATACGCCCGAAATGCAGATTATTTTTGCCGAGAAAGAAGTCAGGGACATGGCGAACCTTGTCCTGTTGATGTTTTCCCGTTTTAACAAGGTAATGCAGTCTCTCTTTGAAATGGAGAACAGGCAGGCGGTTGTAACATCTCTTGGCGTTGAGTTAAAACAAAAGGAAGAATACGCCGATCAGATGCGCGATCAAATCGGCGCTTTTTTAATGTTATGCGCAAGGGAGCAGCTTAATTCCCGCTCGGAGCACCGTATCTCACAGTTGTTACGGGTCATTTCCGACCTGGAAGAAATTTCAGACGACTGCTGCAGTTTAAGTTTTATTCTGGAAAACGGAGTAAAAGACGATCTGGTAATCAAAAGAAAAGAAATGTCGGCCCTTGTGCCGTATCTGAATCAGGTAGAGGATTTCCTCAATCTGGTTAAGGATAATCTTGGGCACAAACTTTCGTCAACTACGCTTGCTTACGCAAGGGAGCTGGAAGATGAAATTGATTTAAACCGGGACAAACTTCGCAAGCTTGGCCGCAAAAGGCTGGAATCCGGCAAGAACGTAAAGACGGAACTTCTCTTTATTGATATCGTACGCAGAATCGAAAAACTTGGGGATTACTGTCTGGAAATAGCGGAAACTCTTGCCGGTTAAACTACATGCTGTTTACGCCGTGAACTTACAGTGCGGGCAAAATCATTGATGTTTTTCACAATAATTTTATCCTGCAGAATTTCTATGCGCCGCTGATTAACAAAGTGGCCTAAAATATCCCTTACTTCATTAACGGACATTCCCGCCCAGTGTGCTACGCCTTCAACGGTAGTTTTAAATTCACGGCGTTCGGTAGTTTTGTCTATGTCGGCGACGGTCTCATCAAGCATAAGGAACACGTCGGCGACTTTTGTCGGCGGGTCGGGAAGCGTCAAAATCATAAAACGCCGCTTTGAATCGTAAATGCGTTTGCAGAACATTTTTAACAGTTTCAGGGCAATCTGCGGGTTGCCAAGCAGCAGAATTTCAAAGTTTTGTGAATTGAATTCCAGTACTTTAACTTCATCCAGCGCTACCGCTGTCGCCGAACGGGGAGAGTTTTCCAAAATCGCCATTTCACCAAACATTTCGGAAGGCTGCAAGACATCAAGCGTCCGTTCAATGTCACCTACAAGCTTTACAAGCTGCACCCTGCCGGATTGAATAAGGTAAAAAGTATCACCAAGCTCAAACTCGGAGAATATTATTTCTCCCTGCTGGAAAGTTTTTGAAAAACGGCCAAATGCCGCCAAATCCATAGCCATTTTACGCCCCCATGGCGCTTAACGCCTGTTTCGCTCTTTCTGTAGTGCCGTCATTGCTGCTGCCCATAGAAATTATCTTTTTGTAAAAAGCCGCCGCCTGATCCTTTCTGCCGATTTTTTGGTTACATTGGCCTAAAATAAGCATGGCGTCCGTAAGATTGGGATGTTTCGGGTACTTGGTAAGCATATTTGTCAAATATCTCAGGCTGTCCTCAAACTTGCCCATCAGGAACATACAGCGCCCGATTTCGTATGATGCTTTTGCCGTCCATTCCGCGTCTGCCTCGGCGTCTACTATCGATTTAAAAGCCACAAACGCTTCCTGATATTTCCTCTGAGAAACAAGGACAATTGCGTCATTGTATAATTTAGAAGGATCACTGGCGGAAAAACCGCCTAAACCGCCTGCGGGAGTACTGCTTGCCGCCGCATACGAGGCGCTTGAACTGTAGGAAGCGCCTGACCCTCTGCCACCGGAGTTTTCCGCGATTTCAAGATTTTTTGCGGCTTGAAGCGCATTTTTCCCCGAAGGATAATATGTCAGATAACGGCTGAACACATATCTTGCATGAGAAAACCGTTTGTTCTTCAGATAAAACTCTCCTACGTTGAACAGGCCGTCTGCCGGCGGCTCTTCTTCCTTTGCCATCAGCTTTGACACCTGTTTATGCACGCGCCTCATCTGATTAGAAAAGACTTTAAGCATCTTCATTATTATTCTTGAATTTGCCATTGCTACGGCTTCAAATTCCTGTACTGTAAAAGCCATAACGGTTGTATCAGATAACGCCATGGCGTTTTCTTCTCGGGGGTAGCGCCCAAGCGCGGATTTAACACCGAAGAATTCACCAGGCTGTACAGCATCGCGTATGTCTTCACCGGTTTCTATATCCTGATAGACAAGGCTAACTTTCCCGTTTTGCAGAATATATATTTTATCCGCCGGGTCTCCCTGGAAATATATAAGCGAACCTGTACGATATTGAAGTGGTTTTGGCATTATTAACCTTCCTGCTCCGGCTCAAAGGGAAGATAATCCAGCTCTTTTTTAAAGCCGATTTTCTTCCTGACTTCCCTGTAAAGGCCGGCCGGATCGCCCTTTACAAACATAGGTCTTTTACCGACAGTTATCTGCGTGTATCCGTCGGGAAGTTTCCCGTCAAAAATATCAAGGAAACGCATTTCTCCGTATATTGGCTTGCCCGCTAAAACCATTAATTCAATGTCCTGCATACAGGCATTAACAATATTTTCATACGGCTCACTGTTATTGGATTTTAAAACAAGAATGTCACCTAACTTACCTTCGTCCAAACTACCGGTTCTGTCCTGCATCCAAAACGCTTTAGCCGCGTTAATTGTCATCATATTGAATAATTTTTCCGCGCCGATATCTTCGCCGTAAAGTTTTTTGTACAAATCCCTGTCGTATTTAATTTCGGCAAGAAGGTTGGCGGAACCTGTCGCGGAAGAGTCTGTCCCGATTGTAACATTTACTCCGGCTTTAAGCATTTTGCGCACTTTGGCTGTTACGTTAAACATAAACATATTGGAAAAGCCGCACCACGAAACACTCGCTCCGGCCTTGGCAACTTTCTGAATGTCCTCGTCGCTGAAACCGATACAGTGAATGAACAGGCAGTGGTTATCAAGTACATTCAGCTTGTCAAGTTTTTCAATACTGCGCATGGCCTCTTCGTCAAAACCTTCGGAAAGATGGGTGATAAAAGGCCATTTGTTTTTTACAGCATTCGCGTGCTCAATTTCTATGCCGTCTCCCCATTTAAGATCGTATGACGTACATTCATGCTCAATACAGTATTCCTGAATCGCTCTTATCGGCAGAGTAGGCAATATCTGGCTGTTAAGTTTATGGAAAAAATGATCGTTTACTGTTGTAACGCCGGAGAAAAGGCATTTATAACCCGAAAGCGCGTAAAGGTCTTCCCTTGTTAGCTGAGAGCGTTCTTTAAATGTGTCCGATGCTTTTAAGTCATTGTCCCAAGGTAGCCATGTCAGATAATAAGTTCCCTTTTTCGGACCTACAGGCGGACGGTAATTTCCCTGCAAATGATCGTGCGTATTTATAAGAGAAGGATAAATAAAAGAATTTCCTTTAAGATCGATTTTTACAGAGCCGCAGGGAGAAGATATTTTTTCCCCCTGAACTCCCAAGTTTCCGGAATATGCTTTTTTACCCGGGGAAACAATCACCCCATTTTCCAAGGTGTACTCAAACACTTGCAGACCATCCTTACTTATTTAGGAAAAACACTCAATACTACAATTTTAAGCAAAAAATCCCTCTTGATCAATAATATTTAGAGTTTTCCATATTAATTATCGGTATATATGGTGAATTCCCGGTAAAAAATTGCTACAATATTGAAAGTGATAGATTTGCATACCCATTCCAATATTTCTGACGGGGAATTTAGCCCTGACCAGCTCATCAAGGAGGCTGCTAGTCTGGGGCTTCGCGCCATTGCCCTTACTGATCATGATACCATTAATGGTCTGGAAAGTGCAAGAAAAACAGCTGTTGCCGAAAATTTGTATTTTATCCCCGGAATCGAGATAAATATCAGCTGGAGCGGGGGAAAAGGGCTTCCGGGAATAGGTCCGGGGGGCGAATTCCACCTTCTTGGGCTGGGAATCAATTCGCCAGGTCAGGGGTTAATTGCCGCTGTTGACAGATTATTCCACAGCAGGGAGGCCCGAAGCCGCGAAATACTGGACAGAATGCACGAATTGAGTATTGACGCGACTTGGGAAGAGCTTTTGGCTGTTGCCGAACATGGCATGGCGGAGGATACTTCCGCTAGCGGCGGCAAATCCTCCAAAGAGGCAATTGAACGTTCACTGGGGCGCCCTCATTTTGCGGCGCTTTTGGTGAAGAAAAAAATTGTTAAAAACGCAAATCAGGCGTTTATCCGCTATTTAGGAGCGGGAAAACCCCTGTATGTACCCAAAAAAGGGCTCACTTTTGACGAAGCTGTTTCCGTGATACGCGAATCCGGCGGCATACCCGTTCTGGCGCACCCGATTTCGCTGTTTATAGCATGGGGTCGGCTTCCCGACCTTGTAAAATCCCTGAAAGATCGCGGGCTAATGGGCATTGAAGCGTGGCACCCCACAGCCAAACCCGGCGCCTGCCGCCGGCTTGAGGCCTTGGGAAAATCCCTGGGCCTCTACATTACCGAAGGCAGCGACTTCCACGGCTATGTCCGCCCCGACCGCAAACTTGGCTATTCCAGCGCAGGCAGAAAAATAGACGACGCTATTCTTGAAGCGATACCGGAATTAGCCAATATGAATTTGTGTTAGGTGAAATATATAAATTATTAGCAATGATGAGGTTTTAAAAAATAACTAAAAAGAAACATTAAAAGTATTGAAAACATATATTGATTTATATTAAGAAAAACAGCGTTTTTTTGCTAATTTTACCTTCCAATTGCAGATACTAAAATTTTTGTGTTATAATTTATATTGAATGATTATTAATAGAAAGAAATGGTTAAATCTTCTCTTTAGAAGAAAGGCGCTGGTTATTTTCGCTCTTCTTGTTCAGATTTTCCTGATAATTATTCTGTTAGCGGGCGTAAGCATACGCTTTCAATATTCATATCTATTTCTTCATTTTTTAAGTATTATAGTGTCTATTCATGTAATAAATAAACATGAAAAAGCCGGTTACAAACTTACATGGATTTTTCTTATTCTCCTTTTTCCGTTTTTGGGTGGAATCCTGTACATCTTTTTCAACACGCTTTCCGCGCAAAAAAAATTAAAAAAGGCGCTTGACCGGAACATACGCGACAGCCGCGAGGCGTTTTTTCTTGCGGGAAACCGGATTGATGAATTAATTGAAGAGCATCCCGAATTCAGAACACATGCCCAATATTTACAAAATTTCGCCGGCTTTCCCGTGTTTGCAAATACAAGGCAGGTTTATCTTGATTCGGGAGAAGCGTTTTACCGCAAGGTGCTGGAAGAACTGGAAAAAGCACAGCGCTATATTTTTATGGAATTTTTTATTTTAAAAGAAGGCGTAATGCTGAATTCTATATTGGATATACTGGAAAGAAAAGCCGCTGCCGGGCTTGATATCAGAATAACATACGATGATCTGGGATGTTTCTTTACCCTACCCGAAGATTATCCGAAAAAACTTGCGCAGAAGGGAATTAAATGTTTTGTCTTTAATCCGTTCAGGCCGATTGTTTCGTCATTGCAGAATAACAGGGATCACAGAAAAATTATTTCGATAGACGGTAAGGTTGCTTTCACGGGCGGCCTTAATCTGGCGGATGAATATATCAATATTGTCGAGCGTTTCGGCCACTGGAAGGATGCGGCGATAATGCTTGAAGGGGACGGCGCATGGGCTCTTACATTGATTTTTTTGCAGATGTGGAACTTGAAGGCCGGGGACAAAGATGATTATGCGTCATTTTTTCCGTGGAACGACAACATTATTGAACACACTGAAAGAGGGGTCGCCGAAGGTTATGAGACATGGGGGTATGTTCAGCCTTACGCCGACAGTCCCATTAATCATGAATTTGTCGGCGAGCACGTTTATTTTAAAATAATAAATCAGGCAAAAAAGTATGTTTACATAAATACGCCCTACCTGATAATAGATGACAACCTGCTTTCCGCCCTGACAATTGCCGCAAAGAGCGGAGTCGATGTAAGAATCATTACACCTCACAGATGGGACAAATGGATAGTAGCAATTACATCCCGCTCATATTACCGCAGGCTCATTCGCGCCGGCGTAAAAGTTTACGAATACACATCCGGCTTTAACCACGGAAAAACATTTGTGTCAGACGACATAATCGCCACAGTCGGCACAACCAACCTCGACTTCCGAAGCCTGTACCTTCACTTTGAATGCGGCGTACTGCTTTATGCAAGCGAATCAATATCCGCGATTAAAGAAGATTTCTTAAAAACACTTCCGGTCTCAAAAGAAATTACCCTTAAAGACTGCGACAGGAATGCTTTTCAAAGAATCATCCCCGATATACTGCGCATCTTCGCGCCGTTGATGTAATGGGCTTGTTTGAGAACCGAAGGAAAGGTACGTTAAACGCAATATTAAAAACAAGTTATTTAGATATTTCAATATAAATTAAAAAAATACTCAAAAAATGTCAAAAACCATATACTTGACAGCGTAATATTACCCCTATATAATTAGGAGACAATGAGGGAAACTATGGATTTATTCTTTGAGCATTATAAAATTACGGAATATTATGATAATAATTCCGATGCAGTATTACTTGAAGGCGATACATTAGATATACTCAAGAAATTACCAAGTAATACATATAAGTTAATTGTTTCATCACCACCTTATAATATTGGAAAAATATATGAGGAAGAAGTAAGTTTAGAAAAATATTTAGAATGGCAAGAAAGCATAATATGTGAGTTATTTCGTATTTGTCATATGAATGGGAGTATTGTATGGCAAGTTGGAAATTATGTTGATAATGGAGAGATATTTCCACTAGATATTTATTTTTATCCAATATTTAAAAAATTAGAATTTAAGTTAAGAAACAGAATAATATGGCATTTTGGACATGGTTTGCATGCTTCAAAAAGATTTTCCGGTAGATATGAAGTTTTACTTTGGTTTACAAAAAGTAATGAATATACATTTAATTTAGATTCAGTTAGAGTTCCATCAAAATATCCCGGTAAAAGAAATTATAAAGGTAATAATATTGGTAAACCGAGTGGAAACCCTCTAGGAAAAAATCCGTCTGATTTTTGGGAAATAATTACAGATGAATGGAATAGCGGTATAATAGATATTCCAAATGTTAAATCAAATCATCCGGAAAAAACCCAACATCCATGTTCTTTTCCAATAGAATTAATAGAAAGATGTGTATTGGCGCTTACGAACGAAAATGATCTTGTGCTAGACCCTTTTGGTGGCGTTGGTTCTTCATTAATTGCTGCGTTGAAACAAAAAAGGCGAGGAGTTTCGATCGACAAAGAAAGAATATATTTAGATATTACAAGAGAAAGAATTTCAAAATTAGAAAATGGTTCATTAAAAATACGAAAAATTGGTACGCCGATATTTGAACCAACAGGGAGAGAAAAAGTTTCACAAATACCAGTTGAATGGCTAAAAAAAGAGGAAATTGCATTATGAAAGTTGTAGCGGAATATAATTTTAATCATGGAAAAGAATTTATTAGTGATAATTATAAAGATGAATTATGGGAGATATATCAAGTTATTAATTCTGTTGAAGCGCTAAATTATAAAACTAAAGTTAGTGAAGAAAAAACAATGGCAGGGAAAATGCTTTTTTCGCCGAGTGATTTAAATAAAGCTTTCAAACGTTCATTTAAATTACTTGGGTGGGATCATCATAAAGTTGAATGTAATTATGAACAGGGAACGTATTTAGAAGATTATAGACCTTCCGTAGCATCGGGCGTAAAACCCTTTAGAGATATGGATTTTTTGAAAAAACCAAAAAAACTTGTAGTGGAAGTACAATTTGGTAAGTATGCTTTTATGGTTTATAATGTATGTGCTAAAATGACTATTTTCAAAAATTTGGGAATTATTGATGCAGGAATTGAAATTGTTCCTGTTAAAATACTTGCAGATGAAATGAGTACAGGAGTTTCATATTTTGAACAATTTGCATGGGATTTACAAGTTAGAGGAGTTTCTAATATTGATATTCCCGTATTAATTTTAGGAATTGATGTATAAAAACAGAATCAATAGTTACCGCACATAACAATGTATTAATTTATGCAAAGGAAAAAATGAAATTGGAAACAAAAAGACTATTCCTCAGAAACTGGCAGGAAAGCGATGTAAACGATTTAGTTGAGGGATTAAATAATTTTAATGTTTCAAAATGGCTTGCAAGGGTTGCATTTCCGTATTCAAAAGAAGATGCCGAAGATTGGATAAATTATTGCAGAAAAAATGATACAGAAGAAAACAAAAATGGTTATGAATTTGCCGTTGAATTAAAATCCAATAACAAGGTTATCGGAGGGGTTAGTATTTCCGTAATAAGTCAAGCACATGGAACTGCCGGCGGCGGCATTTGGATTAACGAAAATTATCATGGTAACGGATATGGGAAAGAAGCATTTGCCGAAAAAATAAGATTTTCATTTGAGGAATTAGGTTTAAGAAAACTGGAAAACGGTTTTTTTGACGGGAATGAATCTTCAAAAAAAATGCAGGAAAAACTTGGATACAAAATAGAAGGCAGAAGGCGGCAAAAATACAAATGCATGGCTGACGGTGAACTAAAAGATGAAATAATAACAGGGTTATTAAAAGACGAATGGGTACAAGAAATCAAATAACCCGCTTTTCCATCCACTTGCCGCTTATCCAGCGGGCGCCAAAAAAGATTCCTCTGAATAGAAAATCTGCACCCATTGCCAAGACGACTGCGATAGGTCCAAGTTTAAGAGGAAACGCCATTATATAGGCGGAACATACTCTGATAATCCACATGGTACTTGCGGCGACAATCATCACATAACGGGCGTCTCCTGCAGCTTTTAGCGCGTTGGGAAGCACAAAGGAAAAACACCAGAACAATGTTGACGTAATACAATGAATCCGCAGGAAGGATAAACACAGATCATGCGCTTCCTGCGAAAGTTTGAAAGCTCCGGCTATCTGATCCATAAACAGGTATACATTTAAATTGATAATAAAATAAGTGATGTATGCGATGATTAAAATCTTTTTCGTGTAGCGTTTTGCTCCGTTATAATCGCCCGCGCCGATATACTGGCCGGCAATAACCAGAAGACCCATGCCGTAACCGCTGCCCGGCATAAACCCTATGGAATTTATCGCCCCCGTCACGGCGTTAGCTGCAATGGCGGCCGTGCCGAAAATCGTAAAAATTCTTGTAACTAAAATTTTCCCTATTTGAAACATGGATGTTTCAAGGCCGCTCGGAATGCCAATGCTCAAAATACGCTTTATCATCGGTATATCGAATTTAATTTTTGATATTCCGTTCAGGGTTATTATCTGCTGACGGTTTCCAAGCAGAAGGTAAAGCAGACAAGCCCCGGCTATAGCCCGTCCGATAAGCGTGGACAGCGCAGCCCCTCCTACGCCCATCCCCAAGCCGTAAATGAAAATTGCGTTACCCGCAACATTTAGAATGTTTACCAGAACCGCGACCTTCATCGTAATTTTTGAATTTCCCATGCTTCGGAAAATCGCGGCGGCGGCGGTGTACAGCGCGAGAAACGGATACGAAAGAGCGGTAACTAAAAAATATGTTTGAGCGGACTGCATTACGTCATCCGCAATATTTCCGTATATCAATTGAAGAAACCAGCGGCATGCTGCCATTGTAAAAATCATTATGATAAGGGAAATAAAACAGCTAACGTAAACAAGCTGCCTTGCGGAACTGCAGGCGTTCTTTCCGTCAGAGCGGCCTATGTATTGGCTTGCGACAACCGAGCCGCCGGTTGCCAAAGCGTTAAATGCGGTAATAAAAAGAAAATTGACAGTGTCAACTAACGAAACGCCGGAAACCGCGTGTTCGCCGACATAACTTACCATTATCATATCGACAAGCCCCATCATGACGAGAAGGAGCTGTTCCACTATCAGCGGCCAAAGCAAGCCAAAGAGGCGGCGGTTGTCCCAGTCGGGCGAGGCAACGGTTAAGGGGATTTCTGATTCTACGTTCATTTTTTACTCTTCATTCCGCGGCGATGAATCACGCTTCAATAAGGTTATGTTACGGCGGGCTGCATTAAACAATTCTCTCAAAGTCTTATTGATAAGCTGTTTCGTATTCTCATCAATACTGCCAAAGGATTTAAGCATACGACCTACGGCTTGAAACCACGATGTTTCAATATCCTTAGACGAGTTTACTTCGGAAGCTACCAAAATGGAATAAAGCGCATTCAGAAATTGTTCACGTTGTTCCTTGTCCTGTCCGGCTATCCAATCCTTAACGGTTTTATCGACAAAGCGGCTGCCCGAAGTAATATCATCAGCATAAGCCAAATCGTTATGCGTCACTTCCCACGAATAAAGATCATGCTGCATAATGCCGGAATTTACGCTCTTCACAATTCTTTGCTCACATCCCGATTCAAAGAACATTCCGACAACCGATGACGGCGGAATAAACGAATGTATTTTGCTTTTAATCAAAGCAAAACCTTCGCTTGACAAAACTTTCTTATGAAAACCCGGCGCATCTAAACTGTAAATATCAATGATACGTTTTTGAATTTTCTTGCGGCAAAAAGCGGCAGCATAAACGGCCAGGTTTCCACCTTTTGAATGGCCTCCAACACGAAAGTGTCCCTTGATACCGGAAGCCATTTTTTCAAGATAATTTACCGATTCAAGCTGGGCGGGAATTACATCGACAAAGCTCATGTTAAAATCTTCTTTCCAACTTATAAGATTAGTATCTGTTCCGCGAAATACGATAAAATTGAACCCATCGCCCGTTTTTACGCAAAGCGCGGAAAATTGAATTTCGCGTACAGTGTCAACAAGATTTACAAAACCGGAAATCTGACAATCTCCAAAACGGTTTGAAGAAGCAAGAGCATCGAGTAATTCGGGGTCTTTCTTAAACATAAAAGGCGACTCTTTTTTAGAAGCGATTTTTTTCAACTTTTCTTTTAGTACATTCACCGCATAACGAATACTTACACTGCCTTTTTCACCCGGAGCGGAAACGATTCCGTCAAAGGGCAGATAAGAAAGCTGAGAAAAAATTAAGCTGTCAACAGGATTAAGAGGAGACTGTGAAAAACTAAGGTCTCCCCTCCATGTCAAATAGTCAAATAAATCCGCCATAAGTTAACGCTGCAACCCCCACTAGAAAACGGCTTCTGCCTCAATGTATACTTCAATTATGCGTATTGTTACATGGAATGTAAATGGTATCCGCGCAGTCGAAAAGCATGGGTTTGTCGATTGGCTGGTAAAAGAAAACCCGGACATACTGTGCCTGAACGAGACAAAAGCCGACCCCGGCCAGCTAACGCCTGCACTGCTGAATCCGCCCGCAAAAAAACCCTACCATAGTTTTGGGGCAAGCGCGAAGAAAAGGGGCTATTCCGGGACGGCGATTTACAGCAAGGAAAAACCGCAGGATGTGCATTTTCTGGGCAAGGACGAATTTGACAACGAGGGGCGCGTATTAATCGCCGAATACCCCGATTTCTCTCTGATAGTCGCGTATTTCCCCAATTCGCAGGATGAACGTAAGAGGCTGGATTATAAGCTTGCCTTTTGCGACGCGATGCTGAAGTTGTGCAATTCGCTGGTAAAAAAAGGGCGGCATTTTTTGCTGACCGGCGATTACAACATTGCGCATACTCCGATTGACATTGCTCGTCCGAAAAGCAACGAAAACAGTGCGGGCTACCTTCCCGAAGAACGGGCATGGATGGATAAGTTTACCGCCGCAGGCCACGTCGATACGTTCCGCCATTTCCACCCGGGCGAAGTTGGGCATTACACATGGTGGTCATACATGGGTTCTGCGCGCGAAAGAAATGTAGGATGGAGGATTGATTACAACTGTGTGGACAAGGATTTTCTGCCCAAGGTAAAATCGTCTGTCATCATGCCCGATGTTCAGGGCTCCGATCACTGCCCGGTGGAGATAAAACTGGATATATGAGAATAAAATATAACGCGCCGACAGTGCTTACTTTCACGTTGTTATGCACCACAGTTCTTATTCTGTCGGGATTTTTTCCAACTCTTATTTTGAACTGGTTTTTGGTTCCGGGCAGAAACACTTTTCGCGCGGGCAGTTTCAGAAACTGGGTCACGATTCTTACCCATGTTGCGGGTCACGCAAACCGGGCGCACCTTATCAACAATTTTATGCTGATACTCCTTATCGGCCCAATGCTGGAAGAAAACTACGGCTCAAAATCGCTTCTTATTATGATAGTTACAACCGCTCTTGTTACCGGAGTTTTGAACGTACTGTTATTCAACAGCGCGCTGTTGGGTGCTTCCGGCGTAGTTTTTATGATGATTCTTCTGTCTTCGTTTACAAATTTTAACCACGGCGAAGTTCCCCTTACGTTTATTCTTGTGATGATTCTGTACATGGGGTTACAGCTTTTTAACACATCCGACCCCGAAAATGTTTCCCACTTTGCGCACTTTGTCGGCGGCTTATGCGGCAGTATTTTCGGATTTTTCCGTCCGCAAAGGAAGGGGAGTTATGTATAAAGAATTTTTGCAATTCGACACGGTACGCGACAATGCGCTAAAACTTGCGCACCGTATTTACAGCGACGGATTTATTCCCGATGTAATTTATGTGTCGTTACGCGGCGGAGCTTATCTCGGCAATTTGATAAGCGAGTACTTTAAATTTGTACACAAAGGGGAGCGCCCCGTTTACTACGCGGCGGTTGTCGCCCGTTCTTACACAGATGTCGCGAAAGCGGAAAAGGTTAAGGTCGAGGGCTGGACATATTCTCCGGAATATTTGCGGGTGGGAGACAAGGTATTGCTTGTCGATGACATTTTTGATTCGGGCAGGACCATTAATCATCTGGCGCAGATTATCATAGACAAGGGGATTCCCCGTAAAGATTTAAAAATTGCGGTTCACGATTATAAATATTTCTATGACAAACCAGAACAGCTTCCGATTCAGCCCGATTACTGGTGCCGCAAACATGATGTGTCAATTAACGATGATGTTTACTGGATTCATTACATGAGCCATGAACTTGTGGGGCTGACGGAAAAAGAGCTGGAAGAAAATTACTACTCTCGCGAACCCGGTTTAAAAGAAGCGTTACATATAATTACGGAATCAAAATGATCTGCGGTATTGACGAAGCAGGCCGCGGGCCGCTTGCGGGCCCGGTCTGCGCCGCCGCAGTTATACTGGGCGATGATTTCCGGCGCGAACCGCGCGCTTTACTGAACGATTCCAAAAAACTTTCCCCCGCCAAGCGCGAAGAACTGCGGCGGCAAATATGCGAAGGCGCGCTCGCCTGGGGTGTAGGCTGGGCAAGCCACGCAGAAATTGACAGCATCAATATTTTGCAGGCAAGCCTTCTTGCAATGAAGCGCGCCTTTGAAGAGATGATGAAACAGCACGATTTTTTGCCAGGTGAAAATTTATCCGCTGTTGTAGACGGCCTTTATGTTCCCGCTATTTCCATACCCTGTACCGCCATGGTAAAAGCGGACGCGAAAGTCCGTGAAGTAATGGCCGCCTCGATCCTCGCGAAAACCGCGCGCGACTCTTACATGGATGAAATGGCACTGCTCTACCCCCAATACGGTTATGAAAAACACAAGGGCTACCCCACAAAAGCGCACCGGGA